>CALCVR010000057.1 GCA_937905915.1 uncultured Eubacteriaceae bacterium | reverse complement strand
GGGGTACCTGTGTGTTTGACTACGGACGCAATGAGGTACAGTCGTTCTTGATGTCCAGCGCCATGTTCTGGGTGGAAAAATACCACGTGGACGGCATCCGTATGGACGCGGTAGCCTCTATGCTGTATCTGGATTACAACCGCCGGGATGGAGAATGGATCCCCAATCAATACGGCGGCCATGAAAATCTGGAAGCGGTGGATTTTATTCGTAAGGTCAATGAAGCGGTGTTTAAGGAGCATCCCAACACCATGATGATTGCGGAAGAGTCTACAGCGTGGCCGCTTGTATCCAAGCCGACCTATGTGGGAGGTTTGGGATTTAACTTTAAGTGGAATATGGGATGGATGAACGACATGCTGCGGTATATGTCGTTGGATCCTATTTATCGGCCGTATAATCACGACAGCTTGACCTTTTCATTCTTTTATGCCTTTTCGGAAAATTATATATTGGCCATTTCCCATGACGAAGTGGTTCATGGAAAGTGCTCTTTGATGAATAAGATGCCAGGCGAATATTTACAGAAATTCGCAGGTTTGCGGGCGTTTTACGCCTATACTATGGCTCATCCGGGTAAAAAGTTGATCTTCATGGGTCAAGAATTTGGACAAATGAAGGAATGGGACTACAAGTCGGAATTGGACTGGATGCTCCTGGATGTAGAGATGCACAAAAAGATGCAGGATTACTGTAAGGCGCTCAACCACTTTTATTTGGATAATGCTCCTTTGTGGCAGGTGGATTATTCTTGGGAAGGCTTCTCTTGGATTGCCCACGACGATTCGGCTAATTCTGTTATCAGCTTCCGCCGCATCGATGACAAAGGGGACGAGCTTATTATTATTTGCAATTTTTCAGGTACGCGGTTTGAACAATACGAGATCGGTGTTCCGGTCAATGGCATTTATCGGGAGGTGTTTAATACCGATGATCCTGCGTTCGGGGGATCGGGCTTCGGCAATCCAGGGGATCTTTCTTCCAACATCCGCAAGCCGATGCATGGGTTTGAGCAGTCCTTGAAATTAGCTCTGCCGGCTCTGTCAGTGTTGTATTTGAAATGTACCCGGGTTCGCAAAAAACGTGTCAAAAAGACTGCTTCATCGGAATCGGCGGGGAAAGTATCCGCCAAAACATCCAAATCGACCGCCGGCAAAGGAGAGAAATCTTCTAAGCCAGCCACAAAGAAAAGAGCGGCGACAAAAGCCACCGCCACTCCGCGCAAACGCACCAAAAAGGCCGACAATACAAAGGAGGAATGACCACTATGTTTCGCAAGCAGGAATGTATCGCTATGTTATTAGCGGGAGGGCAGGGCAGTCGTTTGGGTGTTTTGACGCGCAATCTGGCGAAACCAGCCGTCCCCTTTGGAGGCAAGTATCGTATTATTGATTTTCCTCTTTCTAACTGTGTCAATTCAGGCATTGAGACGGTTGGCGTTTTAACCCAGTATCAGCCGCTGCTACTCAATGAGTACATCGGCAACGGTCAGCCTTGGGATCTGGACAGCCGCACCGGCGGTGTGCATGTTTTGCCTCCCTACCAGCGCAGCAAAGGCGCCGATTGGTACAAAGGCACCGCCAATGCTATCTACCAAAACATCCCCTTTATAGAACGATATGATCCGGACTATGTAGTAGTTCTGTCCGGCGATCATATTTATAAGATGGACTACTCCCAAATGCTTGCCTATCATAAGGAGATGAAGGCCGACTGCACCATTGCCGTCATGGAAGTCCCCATGGAAGAAGCTTCTCGCTTCGGCATCCTTAACACCAATGAAGACGGTTCCATCTACGAGTTTGAGGAAAAACCCAAGAAACCAAAGAGCAATCTGGCCTCTATGGGCATTTATATGTTCAGTTGGAGCAAGCTGCGCCGGTTCTTGGAGGAGGATGAAAAAGATCCCAAATCCTCCAATGACTTTGGCAAAAACGTCCTTCCGGCCATGTTGGCTGACGGCCAGCGCATGTTTGCCTGGAGGTTTGACGGATACTGGAAGGATGTAGGAACCATTGACAGCCTTTGGGAGGCGAATATGGACCTACTCAATCCAAAGGTGGATTTGGATTTATCCGATCCGGCTTGGAAAATCTATGCCCGCAATCCAGAACTCCCTCCTCAATATGTAGGTCCTACGGCTGAGATTGAAAATTCCATGGTCACCGAGGGCTCTATGATTTATGGCAAGGTGGATTTCTCCATTCTATTTTCCGATGTATACATCGCGCCCGGAGCGGTGGTGAGGGATTCCATCATCATGCCGGGAGCTAAGATTATGGAAGATGCTGTGGTGCAATACGCCATCATTGGAGAAGGCGCGGTCATCGGCCAGGGCGCCACAGTGGGCGGACGCCCGGAAGAGAGCACCAATTTAGATGGATGGGGCGTCGCTGTGATAGGGGAACAGTTGACCGTTGGAGCGGGCGCCGTTGTTCCGCCCAAGGTAATGATTGATCAGGATATCAAGGAGGCGGAAAAATAAGATGAGAGGCAATAATGTTTTAGGCGTTATTTTTTCCAATATGCACGATGACTTTGTCCATGAGCTGACAACCGTGCGTACATTAGGCTCCATCCCCTTTGGCGGCCGGTATCGCTTGATTGATTTCCCACTCTCCAATATGGTAAACTCAGGAATTAATAAGGTAGGCGTTGTCACAAAACTCAATTATCAGTCCATGATGGATCACCTTGGTTCAGGAAAAGCGTGGGATTTATCTAGAAAACACGGCGGCCTTTTTATCTTACCACCCTTTGGCCAAGGAAACGCCGTTTATACCAACCGTATTCAGGCCCTTTCCGGTATTGCCAACTTCCTCAAACATTCCAATGAAGAGTATGTCATTATGTCCGATTGCAACTTTGTAGTCAATTTTGACATGCTCAAAATGTTACAGGCGCATATTGCCAATAAGGCGGACATTACCATTGCTTATAAAGACGGCGTGCGTCCCACCTCCGCCAAAAATATCACGGTGTTGAATCTGGATGAATACGACCGGGTTCGTTCGCTTGATGTAGATCCCATCGGCATCACAAAATGCAACTATGGACTCAATGTCTATTTGATGCGTAAGGAATATTTAGAATGGCTGATTTCAGATGCTGTCAGCCGCAATATTCAGGACTTTCTACGGGATGTCATCCAAGCTAGATCAGCTACCAGCCGTATCTTTGGTTATCATGTGGATGAATATGTGGGAGCCATCAGCTCTTTGAACGATTACTTCCGAGTTAATATGGACTTGCTCAAACAGAATGTTTCCAGCCAGCTGTTTGAGCGCAATCGTCCAATATATACCAAAGTGCGGGACGATATGCCTACGCGTTACGGCATTGGTTCGTCAGTAAAGGGTTCCCTTATCGCCGATGGATGCCTCATTGAGGGTGAAGTGGAAAATTCCATTTTATTCCGTGGAGTACACATAGGCAAAGGATGTTCGGTAAAGAATTCCATTATTGGACAGGATACCACACTATGCGACGATGCCAAAATTTCTTATGTAGTAACCGATAAAAACGTGGTGCTACAGCCCGGCAGAATCTTGATGGGATATGAAACTTATCCGGTATTTATTGAGAAAAATGCAGTAGTCTAAGAGCCCAATAGATTAAACAGATGGAAGGGGCTCTAAAAAATAGTTCTTTGGGCTATTTTTTAAAGCAGCGGTCCGCTTTTGCTGGGCCGCTGCTTGGATTTCTGAGTCTATAACGGAGAGCCTTTTTAGACCAAAGGAAGGATCCGGATAAAAAGCTCCCCTTCTATAAATGGATTGGAGGAAGGTAGCATGAAAGTATTGTTTGTAACCAGTGAAGCCCGTCCTTTTGCCGCAACCGGCGGCCTAGGAGATGTTGCGGGTTCCTTGCCACAAGCCATCCGTTCCCGGCTGGTAGGATGCCGTGTGGTCATGCCTCTGTATGAAGATATCCCACAAGATCTGAAGGACACCATGCAGTTTGTCACAAGCTTGTCGGTTCCTGTCTCGTGGAGACGCCAGTACTGTGGCATTTTTGAAGCCAAGTACAACGGCGTAACCTATTACCTATTGGATAATCAGTATTACTTTAAACGCCAAGGACTTTATGGACATTACGATGATGCGGAACGCTTTGCCTTCCTCTCTCGTGCTGCCATTGAAATTATCCCATACATCGACTTTAAACCGGATGTCATCCATACAAACGATTGGCAAACCGCTTTATTGCCCATCTATTATAAGCTGTTTTATCAGGACCGTCCTGGTTTTGAAGGGATCAAGACCCTTTTTACCATTCACAACATCCAGTATCAAGGCCAGTATGGGATGGAGATCCTAGAGGACGTATTTGGCCTTCCTCAATATGCTAAAAGCATTGTAGAATTTGATGGGGATGTCAATGAAGTAAAGGGCGCTATTCAGATGGCCGATTGGGTTTCTACTGTCAGCCCCAGTTACGCCCAGGAGCTTTTGGATCCGTGGTTCTCCCATGGGTTGGATCCTATTTTGAGAGAAAATCAAGGGAAATTGTCCGGCATTCTCAACGGCATCGACACACAGCTTTATAACCCGGAAAAGGATGATCAGATTTACGCCGACTATTCTGTAGAGGATTCTTCCGGCAAGGCGGAGAATAAAAAATGCCTTCAAGAACGTATGGGGCTTCCCGTTAAGGCGGATGTCCCGTTGATGGGAATGGTCACCCGCCTGGTTTCCCATAAGGGGTTGGATCTGGTCAAGTACATTTTAGATGAATTGCTCAGCACAGAGGATATCCAGATGGTGGTACTCGGTTCCGGAGACTGGGTATATGAAAACTTTTTCCAAGAGATGCAGGCGAAATATCCGGATAAATTGGCAGTGGTCATTGGGTTTATTCCAGAACTATCCCACAAAATCTACGCGGGATCAGATTTATTTTTAATGCCGTCCAAGAGCGAACCTTGCGGACTTTCTCAGATGATTGCATTGCGCTATGGCTCTATTCCTATTGTCCGGGAGACAGGCGGGCTCAAGGACAGTATCTTTGACAGCGGAGACGGCAAAGGCAATGGGTTTACCTTTAAAAGCTACAATGCCCATGATATGTTGGCAGCCATCCGTCGGGCCATCGCCGGTTATTATTCCAGCAAAGAGGGATGGGGTACTTTGGTAGAACGGGCTATGAAATGTGACAACAGTTGGGGAAAATCGGCCAACGAATACATTCGTCTTTACAAATCTCTTTGTGGAAAATAAGAATAAGAGAAAAAAGTCCTCCAAGATCGAATGACCTTGGAGGACTTTTTTTTATATTTTTGTTTCTTTTGTGTAATCTATCAAAGAAAATACTGCGCATTATGGGAATTTACATAAAAGAAATGAACAAAAATATGACATTTTATTTTACTAAAATGTCAATTGTATTTTTGGGCTAATTTTAATACAATAAAAAAAGAATGACTGGGAAAAATAGACAAGAAAGGAGGAAAGAAGTTCGGCTTCAGAAAGAAAAGAAGGAGGATTTATTATGCTTCAAAAATGGATCAAAAAATCATTCGCTCTATTGCTTAGCCTGACATTAGCGTTTTCTTTGGTAATGCCGTCGGCGTTTGCGGTAGAAGTATCCATGGGGACAGATACCCAGAAATTTGTATCCTTCAATCTGCGGTACGATACTAC
>CALCVR010000056.1 GCA_937905915.1 uncultured Eubacteriaceae bacterium | reverse complement strand
GGTTCAGCATTGCGTCTCTTATAAAACCAATATCATCCCATCCTCATCCCGGGAGGGATTTCTCAGCCCCAAGCTATTTCTCAGAAAATTGTCCGCCTCTATGGATCCCGACTGCATCCTGGTGGCCGACGTGGGGCAAAACCAAATCTGGTGCGCCAACTATTTCAGCATCCAGAAGGGCCGATTCCTCACATCCGGCGGCATGGGCACCATGGGATATTCCATCCCAGCGGCCATCGGGGCCAAGATGGCCCGTCCGGATTTACAGGTTTGCGCCGTTTGCGGTGACGGATCCTTCCAAATGAGTCTTAATGAACTGGCCACCATCAACCAAAGCGGCGCCCATGTAAAAATGGTCGTGATGCGAAACGGACGTCTTGGCATGGTGCGGGAATTGCAGGATAAGCTTTACGGGGGACGGCACGCCGCCACAAAGCTGGACGGCAGTCCCGACTTTATGCTTCTGGCCGAAGCTTACGGCATCCCTTCCCTTTCCATCCGGGAGGACAGTCAGACAGAAGAGGCCATTCAGACTATGCTGTCGGCCGACGGTCCGTTTTTACTCCAATGTATCGTCCATCCGGACGAGCCGTCCCTGTAAAGGAGGTGGCCGGAGATGAAACATACCCTTTCGGTTTTAACCGAGAACCATGCCGGCGTCTTATCCAAAGTGTCCGGCCTGTTTACCCGCCGGGGATTTAACATCGATTCCTTGGCAGTGGGTGTCACAGAGGACCCTGCCATCTCCCGCATGACTATCGTCGTCCACGGCGACGATGCGGTGGTGGAGCAGGTGGAAAAACAACTCAATAAAATCATCCCAGTCATCAAAGTGAAGACCTTTTCAGAGGGCGAATATTTAAGCCGTCAGTTGTCCCTTATCAAGGTGGCGGCGCCGCCGTCCCGCCGGGCTGAGCTGATGAAAATTGCTGAGCTGATGAACGCCCGCATTTTGGACGTCTCTCCTACCAGCATGACCTTTGAATTTACCGATACCCTAGAACGCACTGAAGTCATGGAGGATTTGCTCCGTCCCTTTGGCATCCGGGAGATTGTCCGCACCGGCACCATTGCCATTGAAAAAGGCGCATCCATCACCCGGAGCAAAAAGGCATCTCAAGACCAGGCAGGGCCTGGCGTCTCGTCGCCCTAGGGTTTTGTCACATGCTTCTTCCCCATGAACACGGTACCTGGGGATTGGGTCAGCAAAACCTTATCCTCATCTCAGCCCCTTCCGCGGGATATTCTATTTTCTAACACCATCCCGGTTTTGTACGTGTCTTTGATGCAGGCCTTGCCTGCTTCTATATTTTGCCGATCATCGGCATAGGAGGTTTTTCTCATGGCAAAAATTTATTATCAGTCCGACTGCGACTTAGGATTACTCAAGGACAAGACGGTTGCCATCATTGGTTACGGCAGCCAGGGTCATGCCCATGCCCTTAACCTGCACGACAGTGGCGTCAAGGTGGTAGTCGGCCTTTACGAAGGCTCCAAATCCTGGGCCAAAGCAGAAGCCGCCGGTCTTACTGTTATGACCACCCCGGAAGCCGCTAAAATTGCCGATATTATTATGATCCTCATCCCCGATGAGAAGCAGGCTGAGCTCTATAAGAGAGACATTGAACCCAACCTGTCGGAAGGCAATGCTTTGGCATTCGCCCACGGCTTTAACATCCACTTCGGCCAGATCCAGCCCCCTCCCTTTGTGGACGTCTTTATGATCGCTCCCAAGGGGCCGGGCCACACCGTCCGCAGCGAATATGTGGAAGGCAAAGGCGTACCCTGCCTCATCGCTGTTCAGCAGGATGCTACCGGCAAAGCTCACGACATCGGCCTGGCTTATGCTTTGGGCATCGGCGGCGCCCGTGCCGGCGTGCTGGATACCACCTTCCAGGTGGAGACCGAAACCGACCTGTTTGGTGAGCAGTGCGTGCTGTGCGGCGGCGTAACCGCCCTGATGAAGGCCGGTTTTGAAACCTTGGTGGAAGCCGGTTATGCTCCTGAAAACGCTTATTTTGAGTGCATCCATGAAATGAAGCTCATTGTCGACCTGATTTACAAAGGCGGCTTCTCCATGATGCGTTACTCCATCTCCGACACTGCTGAATTTGGCGACTACGAGACCGGAAAACGTCTCATTACCGAGGAAACCAAGAAGGAGATGAAGAAGGTCCTTTCCGAGATTCAAGACGGAACCTTCGCTTCTAAATGGATCAATGAAAATAAAGTGGGCCGCAGCCACTTTAACGCTTGCCGCCGCATCGAGTCCGAGCATCAACTGGAGTCGGTGGGCAAGGAATTGCGCAAAATGTATTCCTGGAACGAGGAATAATATTCTATTGGCCTTAATGAGAAAACATCCCGGTAAAAACCGGGATGTTTTCTTTCCTTTTTGCGTCCAAAAATTACCGGATTGATTTTCTCATAATGGGCAGGTCATTGCATATGATAAAGTTGGCAGGGTTGATGCTGATACAGAAAAGGTCTGGCGCCTGCTGTATCGATTTTAATAACACGTAGAGGAAGTTCAGCCTACAGCCAAAGGTCTTTATGGTTGTAATAAAGCTGTTTTTGGGAAAACTTACGTGCGCATCAAATCCTGCAAGGGCGCTCACAAATGAGCGCCCCGTCTTTTTTATGAAAAAATAAACTGCCACGCTATGAAACGATGGTTCTTTATATACAAAAAACACCTAGGATTTTTTAGCATCCTAGGTGTTTTTCTTTTAGAGCTCTTTAGGCAGCTTGAGAAGATTCTGCCTTACCTGTATCATTTTCTTTTTTCTCTATAGAATCGCCGCTTTCAATCAATCCAAATTGTTCTCTGGATTTCTTCATGCTTGGGAAAATTTTCTCAATCTTGTCATCCGGATAAGCTTCATCTAAAATTTGATCTACCACACTGTGCGGCACAGGATCAAAATAACGCTGTTTGTATCGAGCCACGGCGGCGGCCGATAAAATCATATCTACAATGAGGAAAATCAACATAGTCCAACTTAAAATATTACCCACATTTCCTCGGATAAGACCGATCAGTTTACTCAGGGCGGGATAGATAAAATAAATAAACAAAGCGCCCAGAACTGCCCAATAAAAAGCATACTTGAGGCAGATACGGCCATTGAGGTTAAAAGGTTCATTGCTGTAATCCCACGACCGGGTTCCAAAAAAAGTTTCTTCACAAAAGCTAAAGACATATTCAATAGCTGAACCGCACAGGGCACTGACCGCCATTAAAAGGGCGGGCCATCGTCTAAAACGATAGAGGCATAGCAACATAACAACTGCGCCGACCCCATAGATAGGATTAAAGGGGCCAACA
This sequence comes from uncultured Eubacteriaceae bacterium, assembly GCA_937905915.1. Taxonomy (GTDB): domain Bacteria; phylum Bacillota; class Clostridia; order Oscillospirales; family Acutalibacteraceae; genus Solibaculum. Next base: position 13,371 of record CALCVR010000056.1, on the reverse strand, counting down.
ATCAGCCCAACGCGGCTTTCCATCACCCCTACCGCTATATAAATAAACACCTGCTCTACAAAGACGCCGATCATGCAACCTACCACAAAGGTCCAAAAAAGATCATGTAAGGAGAATCCGCCAATTTTCTTCTGCCACATAGGTTCATTCTCCTTTCTCTATAAATATCTGTATTCTACCTTTTTTTTGCCGTTCTGTCAATTCTATTGCAAAAAAGCGCTATTTCATAGGAAAAAGACGCTTTTCCGTCTGTTTTTTTAATTGTTTTTTTGTTTTTGCGTTTATTTGCCCTGTGAGGCGTTTTCCACAATAGGAGACTTCTACCACGCACTGTTATCATAAATGGTCTTACACGCAATTTAAACCCACGAAATGTGTCGTTCGCATTGATTCAGTGGTGGAAATGTGTTATAATGTGTAATACGTATCAGGGCATTTATCTGCTTTTTCAGGGCATGCCTTTGCCAGTATCTACTACATTGGTATCGTGGGGGAACTTGAATGGAATCATTTTTAGATGCATGGAAGAGTGTCAGCGACTATTGTAAGGAACATATGCATGAGGTGGCCTTCAATGTCTGGATCAAGATCATCAAACCGGTCAGTCTGGAGGATGGACAGGCTGTGCTTTCGGTCCGCACTCGTTTTCAAAAGGATATCATTGAGAAAAATTATATGGATCTTCTCAATTCGGCTTTTGAACAGACCTTGGGATTCCAACCTCCCATTGTGCTGATCACCGAAGAGGATCAGAAAGAGGGGCTGCCTTCTTTGTCGGAAAATGAGCCGCCTCGCCAAACCAAGGTGCTCAATGGAGACCGTTCCACTTTGGAATACACCTTTGATAATTTTATTGTAGGGGCGTCCAATAAATTCGCTTATGCCGCCAGCCAGGCGGTAGCCACCAATCCGGCCGGCGCTTACAATCCCTTGTTTATCTATGGCGGTTCCGGATTGGGCAAGACCCATCTGCTGTACGCCATCTGCAATGAGATTTATAAAAACTTTAACGACATTAATATTGTATACATCAAAGGCGACGATTTTACCAACGAATTGGTGGAAGCGATTTACAATAAAACCACCAACTCCTTTCACAACAAGTATCGCCAAGCCGATGTGCTGCTGGTGGACGACATCCAGTTTATCGCTGGTAAACTACAGACCCAGGAGGAATTCTTCCATACGTTTGACAGCCTTTTCCAGGCCGGTAAACAGATTGTCCTGGTATCCGACCGTCCGCCAAAGGAAATCGCCACTTTGGAAGACCGCCTTCGCACCCGGTTTGAATGGGGCCTTTTGGCCGACGTCCAACCACCGGATCTGGAAACCCGGGTGGCCATCATCAAGCGCAAAGCCGAAGCGCTGGACATTGCCATTCCGGACGAGCTGTGCATGTTTATCGCCAACCGTTTAAAAACCAATATCCGCCAGCTGGAAGGGGCGGTCAAAAAAATGAAGGCCTACCAGCAGCTGGCTGGGGAAGCGCCTTCTATTTTGTCGGCACAAAATGCCATCCGAGACGTACTCAACGACAACCAGCCTATTCCAGTGACCATCGACCGCATTTTGACCGAAGTATCCCGCACCTGTATGGTCACGCCCGAAGAGATCAAATCCAATAAACGGTCGGCACAGATTTCCAATGCCCGACAGATTGCCATCTATGTGGTGCGGGAGATCACTCAAATGTCTCAATCAGCCATTGGCGAGAAGTTTGGCGGCCGGGATCATTCCACCATCAATTACGCCATTCAGCAGGTGGAAAAAAATATGCAGAAGGATCCCTCCTATCGGGCCACCATTGACGATATCATTAAAAATATCCGGGAAAAATAATTTGCCGGGGAAATCCAGTGCTTTTCTGCGCTTTCAAGATTAGAGTACTGTAACAATAAATTGGATAAATAAGATGGGCTTTGGTCTGGCGAACAAATTTTCGCCAGTCAAGCCCTCCCTTTTCCCTTTTTAGTTTTCCACAATTTCCCCAAGGTTTTCCACGTGGAAAAGGGATCTGTTTTGTGGAAATCAAAATTATTCCCCTTTTTTCTACCTTCTTTCCCACTGTTTTCCCCAAAAAAAGAAAAGGCGAACAGAACCATTTTACGGCGCCTTTTTGCGGTTTTTCCTTTTTTCACCGTTTATTTTTCTATTTTTTCACCGTATACGCAGGTTGTGCAAAACGCAGTGGAACAAAACGGTTGCTTAAGTTTACATAATTCTTGTATTTTTCCAAGGATTTTTTCACTTTCCACTTTTTTCTTTCCACGCACCGTTGAAGGTCAAAGCACTGCTGTGAAACAATGAATTTTTATTCACGTTTTTGTCCACGGTGGACGGACAGCACAAATCCCCGTATCACGGCGCTTTTTCGACCTTTTCCACCGTTTTCACCGCCTCTACTACTAATACTAAAATAAATAATCCTATCATTCCTTAGAAAGGGTGAGAGTATGCAGATCACCTGCCAACGTCAACCATTATTGGATGCCGCCACAAGTGTACAACGCGCGGTATCTACAAAATCGTCTATCCCAGCCTTAGAAGGTATTTTATTGGAAACCAAAGAAGGAGAATTGAGCCTGTCCGGTTTCGATTTAGAGTTGGGAATTGTAACTTCCATTGAAGCCACCGTTCAAGAAAAGGGCGCTTTAGTTGTATCGGCCCGCCTCTTTGTGGACATTATACGCAAAATGGACAGCGATAATGTCTCCATCCAAACCGATGAAAAAAATCTAATCGTGATCCAAGGCGGCCAGGCGGAATTTTCGATCATGGGGACGCCGGCGGCGGAATTTGCCGAACTCCCTTCCTTAAAAGACGGAACCGAAGTGACCCTGCCTCAAAATTTATTGGCAGGTATGCTGCGGCAAACCCTGTTCGCTGTGGCTCAGACCGATAACAAACCCATTTATACGGGCGTATTATTCGAATTAGAACAAAATTTAATCCGTCTGGTAGCCTTGGATGGTTATCGCTTGGCAATACGGGAAGAACCTGTGTCGGTAGACAGCAGTTTCCGTTTTGTAGCGCCGGGAAAAACCCTCAGCGAAGTGCTGCGCCTCTTAGGGGATGACGATCAGCCTGTTACCATTACCGTGGGAAGCCGTCATATTTTCTTCTCCATCAACCGGTATTCCGTGGTCTCCAGATTGCTGGACGGTGAATTTTTAGACTACAAAAAGTCGGTTCCCCAGGGAGGAAGCACCCAGGTTCGGGTGAAGACCAGGGCATTGATCGACAGTATTGAACGTGCTTCTCTTTTGATTTCCGACCGGTTAAAGAGCCCGGTCCGCTGCATTTTTGAAGAGGATGAGATCCGTATTAGCTGCGTCACTACCGCCGGCAAGGTACGGGATCAAGTGGAAGCTTCCTTGGAAGGCGACCGGGTGGAAATCGGTTTTAACCATAAATATTTGCTGGACGCTTTGCGGGCATCGGAAAGCGATGAAGTACGAGTGGTTTTAAGCGGACCGGTGGCGCCGATGAAGGTTTTGCCGGTGGAGGGAGAACACTTTCTGTTCCTTGTGTTGCCAGTGAGGCTCAAAAATGAGATATGAGAAGGTAAGCATTGATACCCCCTTTATAAAGCTGGATAATCTGTTAAAATTGGCGGGTGCTGCCTCTACGGGCGGGCAGGCAAAATTGATGATTCAATCGGGAATGGTGCAGGTCAATGGGGAGGTATGTACCATGCGGGGGAAAAAGATGCGTCCCGGCGACAAGGCAAGCACCGATGAAATGAGTATTGAGGTTACTTGCTTATGAGGGTCACCCGTTTGGAAGCCAAGGGGTTTCGGAATCTTTCCGATTTTTCCCTTGCCTTCGGCCCTGGCGTCAACATTCTACACGGGGACAATGCCCAAGGTAAAACCAATCTTTTAGAAGCATTGTGGATGTTCACCGGTTCCAGAAGTTTTCGAGGGGCAAAAGATTCCGAACTCATCCGGTTTGAGGAGAAAAAAACCTCTCTCCATCTACAATTCCAGGCTCATGGACGGGATCAAACAGCACATCTTCAAATTGGAGACGGGAAACAAGTCACCTTAAATGGAGTGGGTCCCTCCCCTGCTTCGGCTTTGAATGGACAATTTTGTGCAGTTGTATTTGCGCCCGGGCATTTGTCCTTGGTCAAGGAAGGACCAGAGGGACGCCGCCGTTTTTTGGATCAAGCTATTTGCCAGGTATGGCCTAAATACGCTTCTTTGCTGGGGGAATACCACCGCTGCCTGCATCAGCGCAATATGTTGTTAAAAGACGCGGCTTTTCACTCCCAACTGCTGGATACACTGGATATTTGGGAACATTTTTTAGGCAGTTACGGCGGTCAGATTTGTTCCATCCGGCTGCGGTATTTGGAGCGTCTGGCGCCAAAAGCCGCCTCCCTTTATGGGGAAATGGCCGGGGATCAAGAACATCTTTGTGTGGCTTATAAATCCAAAGTTCAGGGGGATCAATGGGATAGCGCCATACGAGAGGCGTTAAAACAGAGCCGGAAGGACGACTTAAAAGCCGGATATACAACGGTAGGACCCCATCGGGATGATTTACAGCTTTTATTGGATGAAAAACCCGCCAAGACCTATGGCTCTCAAGGGCAGCAGCGCTCGATTGTTTTAGCCCTCAAGATAGCAGAAGCCAATGTGCTCAAAGGTATCACAGGGGAGCAGCCTGTACTTTTATTGGACGACGTTATGAGTGAATTGGATCCCAAACGGCAGGACGCCATTCTGAACTATGCAGGAACAGGCCAGGTATTTGTAACCTGTTGCGACCCATCCCCCGTGATACGGTTAACCCAAGGGGATGTGTTCCAAGTGTCGGGAGGAGAAATCCGGCCGGGACTTTTTGAGGAGGGATAATTTGTGTATCTCCATTTAGGACAGGATGTTGTAGTGAGGATGAGAGACGTTATCGGTATCTTTGACCTGGATACCTCTACCGTTTCCAAAGAAACCCGCCGGTATCTGACCAAAGCCGAACAGGAAGGCTGGGCTGTCACCGTATCCACCGAGCTTCCCAAGTCCTTTGTGGTGTGCGCTTCTCCTTCGTCAGGACGGCAGCTTATCTATATTTCCCAAATTTCCTCTTCAACCTTGTTAAAGCGGGTTGAACGGCGGGCAGTGCCCGCACCCATATCGCGTATGAAGCACGGATAAAAAGGGGAATGTGAATGGCTCGCGGAAGGGGCTGAAGATAAAAAAACAAAGTGTCAGATATCGTGCTGCCAGAGGGTCCGTCTTAATCCCAGAAAAAGGGCGGCATGGCTCCAGGCGTGGGCAGAGCCCACATCCACGGTCGCGCTTAGGGTCAGGATAGCGATTAAAATTTTGAGTCCCGCGAAGGGGCTGGAGAAAAAAACAAAGCCCTAGGTACCGTGCCGCGACAGGGTCTGTCTTAATCCCAGCAAAAGAGCGGCATGGCTCCAGGCACTGCCTGGAAAATTAAATGCAATGGAGGGTTTGCCATTGGATATTCAAAATAGACCAGAAGAGGAAAAATACGACGGCAATCAAATACAGGTGCTGGAAGGTTTGGAAGCCGTCCGGAAACGCCCTGGTATGTACATTGGTTCTACCGGCGAACGCGGACTCCACCACCTGGTATATGAAGTGGTGGACAACGCCATTGACGAAGCCTTGGCCGGATTTTGTAAAAATGTTTTGGTAGAGATCTTGCCCGGGGACATCATCCGTGTCACCGATGACGGCCGTGGTATCCCGGTAGGAATTCAACCTAAGATGGGAATCCCGGCTGTAACGGTGGTATTCACGGTTCTGCATGCCGGCGGTAAATTTGGCGGCGGCGGATATAAAGTATCCAGCGGCCTTCACGGCGTAGGCGCATCGGTGGTCAATGCCCTGTCGGATTGGCTGGAGGTAGAGGTCAAGGACGGTAAGCATATCTATCACCAACGTTTTGAGCGTGGCCCTGCCGTGGATGATCTTCATATTGTGGGGGATACCACGGAAACCGGTACGACGGTTACCTTCAAACCGGACGCGTCTATTTTCACCGATACCACCGTCTACCGGTTTGAGGTATTGCAGCGCCGCCTGCGGGAACAGGCTTTCTTAAACGCTGGACTTCACATCAAATTGATGGACAAGCGGGATGAGGAAAACATTCTTACTGATTCCATGTGTTATGAAGGCGGTATCCGCAGTTTTGTGGAATACATCCAGGAGCGAACCAAGGTGACGCCTGTGCATCCTGACGTCATTTATATCACCTGTGAGGACGAGGATTCCACTGCCGAAGTGGCCCTTCGTTACAGCGACAGCTTTGAAGAGACCATTCTCTCCTTTGCCAACGACGTCCATACCACCGACGGCGGTACCCATGAAACCGGTTTTAAATCGGCTCTTACCCGTGTTTTTAACGAGTACGGCCATCGGTTTAAGCTGCTCAAGGAAGAGGAGAAGCTTTCGGCCGAAGACGTCCGTGAAGGTATCACCGCCATTATCAGCGTCAAGCTTAAGGAAGCTCAGTTTGAAGGCCAGACCAAGGCAAAGCTGGGCAATACCGAGGTACAGACCATGGTGAGCCGCATGGTTTACGATAAACTCATGACCTACTTTGAGGAAAATCCCAATGTAGCCGGCATGATTTTTGAAAAAGCAGTGGCGGCCTCGGTGGCCCGGGAAGCGGCTAGAAGGGCTAGGGAACTAGCTCGCCGTAAAACAGCGTTGTCTTCTGGAGGGCTTCCTGGTAAACTGGCTGACTGCCAGGACCGGGATGCTGAAAATACTGAGATTTACATCGTAGAGGGCGACTCGGCCGGCGGTTCGGCCAAATCAGGCCGTGACCGGCGCTTCCAGGCCATCCTTCCCCTGTGGGGCAAGATGCTCAATGTGGAGAAGGCAAGGCTCGATAAGGTATACAACAACGAAAAGCTGATGCCGGTTGTCATGGCATTAGGCTGCGGAATCGGCGAAGAATTCGATATTGAGAAACTGCGTTACGGCAAGGTGATCATCATGGCCGATGCCGATGTGGACGGTTCTCATATTCGCACATTGCTGCTGACCTTCTTTTTCCGTTTTATGCGTCCTTTGATTGAAGAAGGGCATATCTTTATCGCGCAGCCTCCCCTGTTCCAGGTGAAAAAGGGAAAACAGGTGCGGTATGCCTTCTCGCCGGAAGAAAGGGATCAATATATCGCAGAATTAGGCGGCAATGCCGATGTCCAGCGGTACAAAGGTCTTGGTGAAATGGATTCAGAACAGCTGTGGGAGACCACAATGAATCCGGAAAACCGCACCATTCTACAGGTGGAAATGGAGGACGCTGTGGCGGCCAATGAGATTTTCACCATCCTCATGGGGGATAAAGTAGATCCCCGCCGGGAATTCATTGAGCAAAACGCCCGTTACGTTCAGAATCTGGACATTTAAGCAAAACACAGGGGCCGGTTGCAAAATGCAGATCGCGCCCAGAAAGGGGATCGAATATGGAAAAAGAGCATTCCCAGGATCAAGATTACGAGCTGCAAAAGCAGGAACTATTGGAAGCGCTGGACGATATCCATCCTGAAACAGAACCGGATACTGCATCAGATGTCCCCTCCCCCCAGGAGGAGCAAGAGAATTGTATTTATCTCATCTATACCCTGCAACAGCAGGAGATTGTGGATGCTTTGCGCATTGCCCGCGTGTTTAAATCGGTGGGCGTGGGCCAGTGGGTGCGCACCGCCCTTATGGCGGTAGTTATGGCCATTACTATCTACAATATCACCATTGACCCCAATTATATCGGCATGGGGGCTTTTCTAATCACCTTGTGTGTGCTCATCATCTTGGCGGTGTGGCTGGTGCCGGCATTGGGGATCCGCAGCCAAGCAAAACAGGCTTTTGACGGCCAGCCTATTCAGGTACGCCTCTACCCCGACCGGATCGAGGCCGGTAAAGTGGATGGCGACAGCATGGGCATGGTTTCCCTGGAACGCGCCACACGCATTGAGCATGATAAAAATCTGTATCTTTTCTGGATGGACGACCGCAATCTTTTGATCTTGCCGGAACGGGCCTTTCCAGAGGAGAGCAAAGAGGAAATCGTCAAACGTCTAGCCAGAGGACAGGACTCGTTTTAAAGGCCGGATGGGCGGAATTTTTTGAGGGGGATTTGTTCTATGGAAGCTAAAGACAAAGCGCTTTTAGAGGAAAGACAGATCCACTTAACGCAGCGTCATTACATCAACGGCGTCCTGGATGTCCAGCGGCGCATTGGGATCCTGCGCCATACGCCCTTTGTCATGGCGCTGGATGCCATTGTATTATTTTTCTCCACCAAATGGTTTATGGAGCTTTACGTCGGGGCCGGCGTAGACGTCATGGACTATTGCCTTTTTTGCGCGCTGGTTTTTCTGTGGAGTTTTCTAATGCTCCTCTTTCTCAGCCAGCTGCCTACCAGCTTTTCAGCAAGGGCTAGGAAGGATTACGCAGCCAACTTGGTGATTAAGCAAACCCGGTTTGTGCGTTTTTACAAGGATCGCTTTGAGCTGAGCGGGGACGGACTAACCATCACCGGATACTATTCCAAGATGATCCAGTGCTTGGAAAACGAAGACCTGTTTATCTTTGTGCCCGACCGGAGCGGTCTCAGCTATATGATCCCAAAGGATGATCTAGGCGATTTTACAGAGGAGCTTCACAGCCAGTTGCAAAAGGAAATGGGGAAGCGGTACCACAGGATGACATCCTTCCCGGGCAGAAAAGACTTCGGTAAATCTTTTGACAAAGGAGCGTAAACGAGATGACAGAATCGATACACAACTTCCAAACGGAAGAAGAAACCTGTGTCTTGGTGAGCTTTTTGCCGGAGCAGGAGGAATATGTCCAAAAAGTGATGTTGAGCAGCCGGTACGCCTCCAATCCAAAGGTGGGGATAATTCTGCGCGTTATGGGCTGTCTTTTGTTTCTAACAGGGCTGGGGCTTCTTCTGTTTTTTCCACGTTCCACGTCTGGAACCGTCCTCTTTAATTTGATGATGATCGTGGGCATCGTGTGCCTGGTGTGGACCGATATGGTCGTCCCCATGATCAGGCGGAGCAAGGCCAGGTCGGTGTTTGAAAAAAGCGAGCTTCAAAAAAACAGCGTGATGATTTCGGTGTATGAAAACCGTGTGGCGGTACAATCGGATGGTTTGGATGTAGCGTTTCCTTTGAAATGCCTCCCCTTTGTGCTGGAGGATGACAAGATGTTTTTATTGTCCGCCGGCGACCCATACCAATGGATGATTCCAAAACGGGTGCTGGAAGAGAAGCAGATGGAATGGCTCCGAAAAACCTTTACCGTCCAGTGTAATGACCGGTATGTGAGGTTTGCGTAGAGCGGCTATCAAAAATAGAAATTTAAAATAAGAAAACGATGCAGAGATCCCCTGTTATGATTAAAAAGGGAACTGTGCTTTTTCAAAATAGAGTTTTCCTCTTTCCTGGCGGCAGGCAAACCGTGTCCGCCGGAGCGATGGAAATACGATACGAGGTGTTAACGAGATGAATAAGATTATCCAAGTGGATATCGAGAAGGAGATGCGAAAATCCTATCTGGATTACTCCATGTCGGTTATCGTAGGGCGGGCGCTGCCCGACGTGCGGGACGGACTTAAGCCGGTACACCGGCGTATCCTCTACACCATGCATGAAAATTCGTTGTGGCCCGACCGTCCCTACCGCAAATGCGCCGATACCGTCGGCGCTGTGCTGGGCCGGTATCATCCCCATGGCGACGCATCGGTATACGATGCCCTAGTACGTCTGGCCCAGGACTTCTCCATGCGGTATGTCATGGTGGACGGCCACGGCAACTTTGGATCGGTGGACGGAGACCCCCCCGCCGCCTACCGTTATACAGAAGCCAGGATGAGCAAAATTTCCACCGAGATGCTGACCGATATTGAGAAGGATACGGTGGACTTTATTCCCAACTACGACGACCGCCTCAAAGAACCTACCGTACTTCCCTCCCGGTTCCCCAACCTGCTGGTCAATGGGTCCACCGGTATCGCTGTCGGTATGGCCACCAATATGCCTCCCCACAATCTCGGTGAGGTGGTGGATGCCATCTGCCTCTTGATTGAGAATCCGGATGCCGGTCTCAATGAGATTATGGAGTGCATCCAAGGCCCAGACTTCCCCACCGGCGGCATTATTATGGGCCGTTCAGGCATTCGCGCAGCCTATGGTACCGGCCGCGGGCGTATCGTGGTGCGTGCCAAGGCCGACATTGTGGAATCCCACAACGGGCGGTTCCAAATTATCGTTACCGAGCTGCCCTATCAGGTCAATAAGGCGAGGCTGGTGCAGTCCATCGCGGAACTGATCAAAGAAAAGCGCATCGAAGGTCTACAAAATGTAGACGATCATTCCGACCGGGAAGGTATGCGCATCGTCATGGACCTCAAACGCGAGGCAAATCCCCAGGTGGTATTAAACCAGCTGTTTTCTTATACCCAGATGCAGGTGACCTTTGGCGTCATCAATCTTGCCTTGGCCAACGGCCAGCCTAAGATTCTCACCCTCAAGGAGCTTTTGGAGCATTACATCAAATTCCAGCTTGAGGTCATTACCCGTCGCACCCGGTTTGACCTCCGCAAAGCCCAAGAACGCGCCCATATTCTGGAGGCCCTGTGCAAGGCTTTGGATTTTATCGACGAAGTGGTAGAAATTTTAAAATCCTCTAAGAGCATTGCCGAAGGCAAACAAAACCTGATGGCCCGCTTTGAATTCGATGAAATCCAAGCCACTGCTATCGTGCAGATGACGTTAGGACGCCTTACCGGCCTGGAGCGCAAAAAGCTGGAGGATGAATTGGCTGAATTAGAGGCAAAAATCGCTGATTTTCAGGATATCCTAGCCAGTGAAGAACGCCGTCTCGCCATCGTGCGGGATGAGGTATGCGCTCTGCGGGATAAATACAACGATCCCCGCCGCACTCACATTACAGCGGTAAGCGGCGAAGTGGACATCGAAGATCTCATCGAAGAGGAAGAATGCGTCCTTACCCTCACCCGGTTTGGTTATATTAAGCGCCTGCCGGTGGATACCTACAAGACCCAGCGCCGTGGAGGACGCGGGATCTCGGGTATGACCCAACGGGAAGAGGACTATGTGGACGAGATGTTTGTGTGCTCTACCCACGATACCGTTATGTTCTTTACCAATATCGGACGCGTTTACCGTCTAAAGGGATATGAAGTCCCGGAGGGTTCCCGTACTTCTAAGGGCCTCAATATGGCCAATCTTTTGCCTTTGTCCCAAGGCGAAAGGGTCAATGCCATGATCCGTGTGGCCGGGGATGACAAAGGTTATATTGTCATGGTCACCCGTCAGGGCATCATTAAGCGGTGTGATCTCAGTTTGTTTGGAAACGTCCGTAAAAACGGCGTCATCGCCTTAGAGCTCAACGAAGGGGATGAACTGGCCTGGGTGCGTCAGACAAGCGGTGAAAACCGTCTGATCGTAGCCACTAAGGGCGGTATGGCCATCCGGTTCGACGAAAACGACGTCCGTCCCATGGGACGTGCAGCGCGGGGCGTTAAGGCCATCCATCTGGCGGAAGGCGACGAGGTGGTGGGAATGGCTCGTACCCGCGAGGGGGGAACCTTATTGACCGTCACAGAAACCGGTTATGGACGCCGTAGCCCAATCTCTGATTACCGGCTGCAAACCCGCGGCGGCAAAGGCATTATCAATTACCGCACCTCGCTCTATGGTAAGGTTGCCGGTATCAAGGTAGTGGATGAGGACGACGATGTTATGATGATCGCCTCCAACGGCATCATTATTCGCGTGGCGGTCAGTGATATCAGTATCTACGCCCGTCCGGCTAAGGGCGTACGGGTGATGCGGATTGACCCGGATAGCGGAGACCGTTTGGTTACTTTGGCCCGTACTCCCCATGAAGACGATGAGGAAACCCAGCCAGTTGAAGACGAGCCTCAGGAAGACGCTGATCTTCAAGAGGAAGAAATGGATTCTGTGGATGAGATTCAGGAAGAAAAGGTAGACGAGTAATCTCAGGATCCAAGATGTACTAAGGCTGGATGAAAAGGGAAATGTTAGAGTCTCGCGGAAGGGGCTGGGTGAAAACAAAGCCCATGGCCTCTATTTTTCAGATACTGTGTTAACCAGAACCCGTCTTTTCTCAGAGAAAGGGTGGCGTGGAGCCGGGTACTATCCGGCGGGTAGTACCCGCTGCCATATCGCGTACCAAGGTTGGATGAAAAGGAAAATGTTAGTGTCTCGCGGAAGGAGCTGGATGAAAACAAAGCCCATGCCCCTATTCCCCAGATACCGTGTTGACCAGGATCCGTCTTTTTCCAAGCGAAAGGGCGGCGTGGCACCGGGTACTACCCGGAGGAATTGTTATGGATATCAAAATTGTATTCAGCGATATTGACGGAACCATCCTCAACAAACATCATCAGCCTACTCCTAAGACGGTGGAAACCGTCCAGCGGCTATGTCAAGAAGGGCGGCCTTTTGTGTTGGTGTCGGCCCGTATGCCGCGAGGAGTCTATACCGTGCAGAGGCAACTAGGCATTACTGAGCCTATCGTAGCCTACAGCGGCGGCCTTATTCTAGATGAAAAGGGCGAGACCCTTTTAAGCCGTGGATTTTCTCCCTCTAAGGCCATGGAGATCAAAGACTATGTAGATCATAATGGAACCTGTTGCAGCGTTTACAGCGGCGATCAATGGTATGTAGACGACATATCTGATCCATGGGTCATCCAGGAAATACAGATCACCAAAGTGACGCCGGTGGAAGAAAATAGGAAGGGCCTATTGGATGATGCATCGATCGTACATAAGCTCCTGTTAATGGACGAACCGCAGCGCATTGAAGCATTGGAACAACAATTAAAACAGAGGTTTGAAGGGCTTCGAATCTATCGATCCAAGTCCACTTATTTGGAGATCATGGATGAGTCGGCTTCCAAATCGGAGGCGGTAAAAAAATTGTGCCGCCTGAAGGGGATCCCCATAGAACAGTCGGTATCCTTTGGAGATCATTTTAACGATATCGATATGCTGACCGCTACCGGCATGGGATTTGCAATGGCCAATGCTCCCAGCCAAGTGCGGGAAGCGGCCAATCATGTAGCCAGGTCCAATGAGGAAGACGGAGTAGCGCGCGCCATCTGCGGGCTCTTGGGATGGCAATAAAAAAGCCCCGGTACTGGAACTGCCAGTACCGGGGCTTTTCCTATCATTGCAAGGAGAGGCAAAAAGAAATCCTGTGTTTTTCTTACTATGAGGGAAGAAAAAAGAGCAAGTTCTCTAAGTTTTCCGCTCAGTTTTAAACGGGCCTTTGAAAACTCTGTGGAAAATGTGGAAAACTGATTGGGAAAGATTTAGGCGAATCAC
>CALCVR010000055.1 GCA_937905915.1 uncultured Eubacteriaceae bacterium | reverse complement strand
CATCCCAAGGTGCTCAGGGCCTCTATGGGAGCGGTGTTTCGTCTGCCAATCTGGCGGGAAGAAAAACTTCCTGAAAGGTTGGGGAAACTGACCCAAATGGGAATACTGACCATGGCGGCAGTACCTAACGCATCGGCTAAGCCGGTGACTTCTTTGCACTTTGACACAGGTGCGGTGGCTGTCATCGGAAATGAGGGAAACGGTTTAACAAAAGAAACCATGGAAGCATGTAAAGTTCAAGTGACCATCCCGATGAAAGGACGCGGGGAATCCTTGAATGCGTCTATGGCAGCTTGTATTTTAATGTGGGAGATGCTGCGATAAAATCCATTGAAAGGGATGGATCATGGAAGATCAAAAGAATGTAATCAGTTGGATCTGGTTGCAAAAAGCGTTGGGAGTAGCCAACCCAAAAGTACGCGCTATTCACACGGCTTATGGTTCGGCCCGTCAGTTTTACGATGCAGGGCCGGCAGAATGGCGTTTATCGGGGCTTGTGACGGCCGCCGATGTTCACAAATTATGTGATACGGATTTTACTCAATGTGAAAAAATCATCGACGATTGTCAGAGGCTCCATTATCGGATCCTGACGCCCGATCAGAAAGAGTATCCCGACCGTCTTTTGAATATTGACGATTATCCGGCGGCTTTGTATGTATGGGGCGACCTTGGGGATGTAGACAATGAAATTCTCATCTCTATGGTGGGGACGCGTTCCGCCTCGCCCTATGGAAGAGAGGTAGCTGGGCGTCTGTCCGCCACGTTGGCAAAAGCGGGGGCTGTGATTGTCAGCGGCGCTGCCTACGGCATTGATACGATCTGCCACAAGGGCGCGTTGCGGGGAGGCGGACGAACCATTGCGGTGCTGGGATGTGGAATCAATACACGGTATCTGGTGGAAAATGAACAACTTCGCAGAGCTATTTCTCAAAACGGCGCCGTGATCTCGGAGTATCCTCCGGGAACAGCTGCCGCACCCCGTAATTTTCCCATCCGTAACCGGTTGATTTCCGGCCTATCCTTGGGGACGGTAGTCATTGAAGCCGGTGTACGAAGCGGCTCTCTCATCACAGCCCATAGAGCGATCGAACAAGGGCGGGACGTCTTTGCTGTTCCAGGCAGCGTTTTGAGCGAATACTCAGCTGGATGCAATAAACTGTTGGGCGAATGTGCAAAGCCGGTGGGCTGTGCTTACGATGTTTTATCGGAATATGTGGACCAATATCCCCACTGTATCCGGCTGGATTTGCCGGAGGTGCACGAAAAAGCCCACAGCGATATGAAACCGTGGGAAAAAGACCAGGCAGAAGCATCAAAACCGGCGGTAGCCCAGGAAGCAAAGTCTCGGCCCTCTCAAAAGATGGCCTCGGAAATAAAATGTGCAGAAAAGCAGAGTGATCCGCCAAAGCCGGACACATGGCAAAATCAAGCGTCGTCAGAGCCTATCGTCCGGGAGGCGCCGCTTCCCTCCAGTTTGTCGTTGACGCCGGAGGCAAAGAAACTTTATCAGCTTTTGGATGAGACGCCACAGCATGTAGACGAGCTTTCACATAAGAGCGGACTGACTTCTTATGTGGTAGCCGCGGCCATGACCGAACTGGAAATTGCACATCTTGTCCGTCCCCACGTAGGGAGGCGTTTTTCCCGTATGGTGGTGCGAAGCCGCCGATAAATAATTAAATAACACGATTTTACTGCGTTGGCAGAACATGAAATAAGGAAGGTAAGTCGATGTCCAATTTAGTCATTGTTGAGTCTCCCGCCAAGGCCAAGACCATTCAGAAATACTTAGGTTCTGATTATGAGGTGTTGGCGTCCATGGGCCACGTCCGAGATCTGCCTAAAAGCAAACTGGGCGTGGACGTTGAGCACGACTTTCAGCCTCAATATTTGGATATTAAAGGAAAAGGCGATCTGATCAAAAAGTTAAAGCAGACCGCTGCCAAAAGTTCCCATGTCTATCTGGCAACCGACCCTGACCGGGAAGGGGAAGCCATTTCATGGCATTTATCCCAGATGTTAGGGCTGAATGAAGAGGATCCCAACCGCGTGACCTTTAATGAGATCACCAAAAGCGGCGTGCAAACAGGGATGGAGCATCCCCGCCAGATCGATCTGGACTTGGTCAATGCCCAGCAGGCCCGCCGCATTTTAGATCGTATTGTGGGCTATAAGATCAGCCCGTTTTTGTGGCGCAAGGTACGCCGCGGGCTGTCGGCCGGACGCGTGCAGTCGGTGGCGGTGCGCATCATTGTGGACCGTGAAAAGGAAATCGAGAAGTTTAAGCCGGAGGAGTACTGGACCCTGGATGCCAAAATGCGCAAAAAGGGATATCAGAAACAATTTAGCGCCACCTTCTACGGCGACCAAAAGGGCAAGATCAAGCTGCACAATAAGGAGGAGGCCGACGCCATTCTGGCCAAGCTCCAAGATGCAGAATACATTGTTTCCAATGTAAAAAAGAGCATCCGCCGCAAATCGCCTGCGCCGCCTTTTATTACCTCCACCCTCCAGCAGGAGGCGTCCCGCAAACTGGGATTCCAAGCCCGCCGCACCATGAAGGCGGCCCAGGAGCTTTACGAAGGCGTGGAAGTGGCCGGCATGGGCGCAGTGGGTTTGATTACCTACATGCGTACTGATTCACTGCGTATCTCAGAGGAGGCCCGCGCCGCTGCCACTGGATTTATCCGGGAAACCTGGGGGGATAAATACCTCCCTGAAAAACCTCGGTATTTCAAATCCCGGGCCAGCGCCCAAGATGCCCATGAAGCGATTCGTCCCACTATGCCGGACCTTTCTCCCGACAAGGTAAAAGACAGTCTCAGCAGCGATCAATACAAATTATACAAGCTCGTTTGGGAACGCTTTATCGCCAGCTTGATGGCCAACGCTGTGTATGACACAGTGCAGGCCGATATTACGGCGGGTGAATATCTTTTTAAAGCGTCGGGCCGTACAGTGCGTTTTGACGGCTATACCGTACTGTATGAAGAGAGCAAGGACGATGAGGAAAAAGAAGGGGGGGCCCTGCCTCCTTTGGAGAAGGACGACCCATTGATCCTCAAGGAACTCAAAGGCAATCAGCATTTTACCCAGCCGCCTCCAAGATATACCGAAGCTTCTCTCATCAAGGCGCTGGAGGAGAAAGGCATCGGACGCCCGTCTACCTATGCCCCTACCATCACCACTATTCTGGCGCGGGAATACGTGGAGCGCGACGGGAAAGCATTGAAACCCACGGTGTTGGGAGATGTCATCACCCAACTGATGAAGGATCACTTTAAAGATATTGTGGATGTGGGATTTACCGCCCATATGGAGGATGATCTGGACAATGTAGAGGCCGGTAAAATGAATTGGGTGGATACCCTCCATCAATTTTACGACGGCTTTGAGCAGACGTTGGAAAAGGCCGAGAAGGAAATGGACGGCACCCGGGTGAAAATCCCCGACGAGGAAACCGATGAGGTGTGCGAACTGTGCGGCCGTAAGATGGTCATCAAGGTGGGACGGTTTGGAAAGTTTTTGGCTTGTCCGGGCTATCCCGAATGCAAAAACACCAAGAAATTGGTCAAGGAAACCGGAGGGTTCTGCCCCAAATGCGGTGCAAGGGTGCTTTTGAAAAAGTCTAAGAAAGGCCGTCCCTACTATGGCTGTGAGAACAATCCCCGCTGTGACTTTATGACGTGGGATGAACCGCTGAAAGAAACCTGCTCCAAATGCGGCAAATCCCTTTTCCGCAAAAAGGGAAAGAATGCGAAAATTTACTGCGCCAACGAGGAGTGCGGTTATGAAAGAGCGGTTGAGAAGAAATGAGGCTGGTAACAGTAATCGGAGCGGGCCTGGCCGGATGCGAGGCCGCCATGCAGGTGGCAAAGGCGGGTATTCCTGTAAGGCTCATGGAGCAAAAACCATACAAATACTCCCCAGCCCATCATCTTTCACAATTTGCTGAACTGGTATGCTCCAATTCCCTCAAGGCGGAACGTCTTGGCAGCGCTGCGGGCTTGCTCAAGGCTGAGATGCAGCGACTGGGTTCGGTGTGTGTGGAGGCGGCGTATGTTTGCCGCGTCCCGGCGGGCGGGGCCTTGGCGGTGGATCGGGACGCATTTGCCAGTTTAGTGACCGAACATGTCCGGTCCCATCCTCTTATCCAGGTAGTGGAGGGGGAGGCGTTGTCCATCCCAAAGGAGGGCATCGTCATTGTCGCTACCGGACCCTTGACAGAAGGGGATCTAGCTAAAGATATCCAGCGTATAGTGGGGGAGGGAACCCT
>CALCVR010000054.1 GCA_937905915.1 uncultured Eubacteriaceae bacterium | reverse complement strand
GCTCCACGATATTACCCTCTACGCCAAACCGGGCCATAAGCTGGCATTTGTGGGATCCACCGGCGCCGGTAAGACCACCATTACCAACCTGATCAACCGGTTCTACGATGTCCAGGACGGCAAAATCCGCTACGACGGCATCAACATCAACAAGATCAAAAAGGATGACCTGCGCCGCAGTCTGGGCATCGTGTTGCAGGATACCCACCTGTTTACCGGCACTATTATGGATAACATCCGCTACGGCAAATTGGATGCCACCGACGAAGAAGTGTTCAAAGCGGCGAAGCTTGCCAATGCCGATCAATTTATCCGCATGCTGCCAGACGGCTACCAGACAGTTATCAGCGGGGACGGCGAGGAATTATCCCAGGGCCAGCGGCAGTTATTGTCCATTGCCCGCGCGGCTGTGGCCGACCCGCCTGTGCTCATCCTGGACGAAGCCACTTCCAGCATCGATACCCGCACCGAACAGATCGTTCAAAAGGGCATGGATAACCTGATGAAAGGCCGGACGGTGTTTGTCATTGCCCATAGGCTTTCCACCATCCGCAATTCCGACGCCATCATAGTGCTGGAACATGGACGGATCATCGAACGAGGCAGCCATGAAGAACTGATCGCTCAAAAGGGCACCTATTATCAACTTTACACCGGTAAATTGGAACTGGATTAAAATCTTATCCGGTGGAACATTCCGCTTTGTTTTGCGCCTGGGATGCGAATTATCCCAGGCGTTTTTTCTATTCGGATGGTGAGAGGATGCCACAAAAGTGGGAGAGAGACAAGAAGGTTTTGGAATCGTCTAGCCTTTTTCAGAGCGTTATGGTAAAATAGTGGGGCAACTTGGGGTAAATCCTGCCCCGGGGACTTCTTTGGATTGGATGTGCATTCCGCGCAGACAGGGACAAAATGATTGGAAAAAGACAGGCTTTTTACTCCCTTATCGCATAGACGGCGCCGGATTGCAGTATAGTGATAATAGGAATTGGTTCTTTAAAAGGAATAAGAGGTGGAAAGCCATGTCATATCAAAGATCCCATGGAAAAAAACAGCGCAGTGTATTTGCCAGCGTCTTTTTGTTTTTGGCAACCTTGTTCGGCATCCTCATTTTGTTGGTAGGAGGAGCGGCACTGTACTTTTTGGTGATTGCCCCTCCTGAACAGCCGGAACGCCTTCCTACATCGGAGGCAGAAACCTCTTCCGTGGTGTACCAAGGGGAGGGGCCGATGACCCTTCTGCTGGTAGGGACCGACGATAGCAGCGGTTCAGCTGGCAGTTTTATGCTTTTAAGGTTGGACCCTGAGGGAAACGCCGTCTGGGTAGCGCCTTTGTCCAAGGATCTGAAAACCCAGGTGGGAAACCGGGAAGACACCTTGTCTGGTTTTTACGCCTACGGTGGCCGTATGATGATGAGGCAGGCGGTGGAAAGCGCCACCGGTGTGACGATAGACCATTATGTCATTATGACGGCTTCTTCCGCCGGGGAGATTGTGGATCTTTTGGGCAGCGTCACCTGCAATGTGCCGGAGGAAATCAATTACGTGGGACCGGACAACGGATTTACACTGGCTTTGGGCAAGGGCCAGCAGGCTCTGGACGGATCTCAACTGATAAAATTAGTGCGCTACCAGGGCTGGAGCAGTGTGGATGCCTGCGAGTATTCGGGACAGGTAATGTGCGATCTTTTAAACCAACACATGAATGAGAAGACGGTGGAAAAAGCTACATCCATTTTTGCCAAAGCTGTCAACAAGGTAACCACCGACATTGGCGCGGTGGATTTGGCTAAGAATCTTCCTGCCATTCGCTATCTGTGCCTGACCAATGAAGGCGATGTGGCCAAATTGGTATCGGCCAGCGGCAAGGAGGGAGAAGAACTAAAAAACGTCTTGGGAGAACATTTCCCAGTGGAACAAGCGGTTTTGACCGACGAAAAATAGGAGGAATCTCATGAAAAAAATCATCTGCCTTTTGTTGGCCCTCGGACTTTTATGCCTGTCCGGTTGTCAGTTTGGGAAGGAGGGGGCTTCCTCTCAAGGCCCTAGTGAAGGACAATCGGCCGTCAGCTCGGAGGGACAGTCGGACGAGGCAGTCTCATCCCAGCCGGAAGCACTTACCGAAGACGGCAAAGGAGAACTGGAATACGATTCGCTCAACCATCTCCAGCAATCCATTTATGACCGTATCCTCACCGCTTCCAACGATCTCAATACCGGCATGCTGGAAATTCCCTCGGCTTCTACCATGGAGGATATTCAAGAATCCTTCAGCGCCGTGACCAGCGACAATCCCGGCCATTTTTGGCTGCAAAAGTCCTTTGAGGTCACTACCCAAGGGGATAAGGTATATGTGACCCTGCGATACTTGGTGGACAGCATGGAACAAAAGGAAGAGATGCAAAAACAGCTCAGCGAGGCTATGGACAGCATCCTGAAATCCATTCCCGCCGACGCCGATGATTTCACCAAAGAGCTGATGATTCACGACTGGCTGCTCAATCGGGTGTCCTACAGCGATGAGGCGGCAGCCGATACCACTGGCGGGCACGCCTCAGCTTATACGGTATACGGTGCCATCGTGGAGCAGAAGGCGGTGTGTGAAGGATATGCCCGTTCTATGCAGCTGCTGCTCAACAAGGTCAACGTCCCCTGCGCCTTGATTTCGGGCGTGGGGGTGGACCAGGCTGGAAAGTCCAGCGATCATATGTGGAACATCGTGACCGTCGACGGCCAAAAGTATCATTTGGACGCCACCTGGAACGACGCTGTACTGGTGGAAGGCGAGCAGTCTTTCAGCCATATCTACTTTAACGTCACCGACGACGTCATCTCAGCCGATCACAAGGACTTTGAATCCCCTGGTTGTAAGGACGACGATGCAAACTATTATGTGAGACAAAATCGATCCTTTGATTTCTACGATGAAACCACCAAAAGCGCCATTCAAAGCGCCATGGTAGAGGGAGCCACCGATCGCAACCGGGTGCTTGAGTTCCAGTTTACCAATGAGGAAGCTTATAACGCAGCCTATCACGGTTTGGTGGAGGACCAGGATGTGTTTGCCCTTTTGAAAGGGGCCAATGAAGGCATCGGTTCTACCGTTCTCCGAGAGGATTTGATCTCCTATGGCGCCGGTGATCCAGCCAATCGGGTCATAACATTGGTGGTCAGCTACGTAGAATGATAATAAATCGTACGATTGATAAAGGAGGAGACAGGTTGTGTTTTGGCTCATCCTGCGCATTGTATTGGCAGTTTATCTGGTGGTTGGATTTTTGGTCTATTTGCGGAGTGAGAACCGCTCTGAGCAAAAAGGGGCGGCTCTTAGGATGATCAAAACCATCCTGCTTTGGCCGGGCTTCTTGGGCCGCGGCCGAAAAGGTTAATGATTAAAACAGGGAAAAAGGGTCTTTGTGCCCTTTTTGTTTTTGTCAAAAAAAGAGTTTTATTGTCACTTCTATTGCTATTGGTGCCTCTTAGCGGATGCGGCGTATTCTCCATGCCCTCCTATCTATCGGGCTTTTCCATCCATCTACCGGTGGGAAGCCAGCCAGTGTGGCCCAAACCCTATTACGATACGTTAGACGAATCCCAAAAAGAAGTTTACCGGGAGATTTATCGGCTTTCTGACCGTTTGGATACACAGCCTCTTTCCTTGGGGGACGGTCTTACGGCCCCGGAAGTGCGGGAGGTACTAACAGCTTACTATAGAGATACACCGGAGCATTTCTGGATCGTGGAAGGAATGGAGACTATCTGGATAGAAGGGGATCATATTTTTGTGAGGCTTTCCTACCTATTTCCGGATGAGGATTCCCGCCGCCAAGCGGGACGTCAAATAGAGGCGGCTTTGGACCGAGCCTTGGCAAATCTCCGCTCCAATATGGATGACTTTACAAAAGAACTGACCTTACACGATTGGCTTATCGAAACGTGCAGCTATGACCAAGAGGCCTATGAAGCCATCCTGGAGGGAGTGTCCCCAACAGGGAGAGAAACCTCTTTTTCGGCCTGGGGGGCTTTGGTGGAGGGCAAGGCGGCCTGCTCCGGATATGCCCGTGCCATGCAGTTATTGCTGGGAGCGGCGGGTATCCCCTGCACCTATCTGTCTGGAACGGGAGTGGATGAAGAAACCGGAAAGACCTTTGCCCATGCCTGGAATGTAGTTACCATTGGCGGGGAGAAGTATCACGTGGACGCCACCTGGAATGACAGAGGACTTTGGTCGGTGCAAAAAAATCAATATCGCGCTGATAGGGAGGGGGAGCACTACGTCAGCC
>CALCVR010000053.1 GCA_937905915.1 uncultured Eubacteriaceae bacterium | reverse complement strand
AGCTTCATGCGCCGCGAGGGCCGTCCCGGCGAAAAGGCCGTGCTCACCTCCCGTGTGATCGACCGCCCCATCCGTCCGCTGTTCCCGAAGGATATGCGCAACGACGTCTCTGTGGTGATGACGGTGATGAGCGTGGATCAGGACTGCAGCCCGGAGATTGCCGGCATGATCGGCACCTCCATCGCCATCTCCATCTCCCAGATCCCCTGGAAGGGCCCCATCGCGGGCGTCATCATGGGCCTGGTGGACGGCCAGCTTGTGGTGAACCCCACGCTGGAGCAGCGTGAAAAGAGCGATTTGCACCTGACGGTGGCCGCCAGCATGGAGAAAATCGTGATGATAGAGGCGGGCGCCAATGAGGTGGACGAGCACACCATGCTGCGCGCCATCAAGGAGGCCCATGCCGAAATCAAAAAGATGATTGAGTTCATCGGCGGCATTGTAGCCGAGATCGGCAAGCCGAAGATAGAGTTCCAGTCCATGGAATTGGACCACGACCTGTTCGAGGCTGTGAAGGCGGAGTTTCTGGATGACTTTAAGGCGGCTATGGACACCGATGACAAGACGGTGCGCGATGCGCGCCTTCTGCCCATCCGCGACAAGCTCAGCGAAAAATACGCCGAGCAGTGGGGCGAGGGCACCATTGAGGAACTGATGTACAAGATGCAGAAGTTCGTGGTGCGCCGCTGGCTGCTGGATGAAGGCAAGCGCGTGGACGGCCGCGGCATCAATGAGATCCGCCCGCTGGCCGCCGAAGTGGGCCTCCTGCCCCGTGTGCACGGCTCCGGCATGTTTACCCGCGGCCAGACGCAGGTGCTGACGGCGGCTACGCTGTCCGGCATGCGCGATGCGCAAATCATCGACGATATCTCCACCGATGAGACAAAGCGCTATATGCACCACTACAATTTCCCGCCCTATTCCGTGGGCGAGGCGCGTGCGCCCCGCAGCCCCGGCCGCCGCGAGATAGGCCACGGCGCCCTGGCAGAGCGCGCGCTGCTGCCCGTGCTTCCCACAGTGGAAGAGTTCCCCTACGCCATGCGTCTTGTCTCTGAGGTGCTGTCCTCCAACGGTTCTACCAGCCAGGCATCCATCTGCGGCTCCACGCTGGCGCTTATGGATGCGGGCGTTCCCATCAAGGCGCCTGTGGCTGGCATCTCCTGCGGCCTCATCACCGAGGGCGAGCGCTGGATGACCATGCTGGACATTCAGGGCGTGGAGGACTTCCACGGCGACATGGACTTCAAGGTGGGCGGCACCCGCAACGGTATTACCGCCATCCAGATGGACATCAAGGTAGACGGCCTGACGTATGACATCATCGAGGAAGCCTTTGAAAAATGCCGCAAGGGCCGCCTGTATATTCTGGACGAGATCATGAAGCCCGTCATTGCCGAGCCGCGCGCCGAGCTTTCGAAATATGCGCCGAAGATGCTCACCATCAAAATCGACGTGGACAAAATCAAGGACGTTATCGGCAAGGGCGGCAAGGTCATTCAGGAGATCTGCGCCAACTGCAACTGCAAAATTGACGTAGAAGAGGACGGCAGCGTCTTTATCAGCGCCATCAATGTGGAAGACGGCGAGCGCGCCCTGCATACCATCAAGACCATTGTAGAAGACCCGGAGATCGGAGCCATCTACAAGGGCCGCGTGACGCGTCTGATGACGTTCGGCGCCTTTGTAGAGATAGCCCCGGGCAAGGAAGGCCTTGTGCACATCTCGAAGCTGGATACAAAGCGTGTAGAAAAGGTGGAGGACGTAGTCGCTGTGGGCGACGAGCTGCTGGTGAAGGTGACGGAGATAGACCAGCAGGGCCGCATCAACCTCTCCCGCAAGGACGCTTTGGCAGATTTGGCCGCAAAGCAGAAGTAAGTTTTCCGTTTTTTGGTTTTATTCAGAAAAGAAAAGGCAGCGCGATGGCTATCGGCCCAGCGCTGCCTTTTTTAATTCGGAAGCGCATCTGCATCCCTGGCGGAAGATGTATGCGGCGGACGCAGGGGGCTGAACTGGCGTTCTTGCGCCGGGCTCCTTTTCACACACAGACCCGTACCGGCTGAAGCTCTCCTGCATATGACAGACAAGGAAGGTCTCCTATTACCTTCTGCCTGTGCAAAAAAGAATGCCTTATGCCAAAAATGGCGCGCGGCGCGGCCTTTAGAGGAGTTTGTGTCACAGGCTGCTTTCCGGCATTTTTCTTGCCGCTGTGTGTGCTGTAATGAGGATGAGCAGGGGCTTGTCCTCTCTGCCGGGATGTAAAACAGAAAGAAGGGAATGTGATGCTGCAAGAAAGGAAGGGAAAAGGCATGTGCGCCGTTCTGCTGGTGCTCGCGATGTGCTTTGGCCCTGTGCCTGCTGAAGCACAGGCAGAGGGTGCGCTGCCCGACAATGCAAGGCGGTACACGGTGGAATATACGGTAAACGGAACCCGCTGGCCGGACTGGGCCTTTACTACACAGGCCGAAAGCGCCGCACAGGCCCTGGCGGCCGCACCGGATTATCTGGGTGAATTAGGCAGCGGCTATGAAAAGCTGCCGCAGCCGCAGGCAGAAGGCACAGTGGTCACTGTGGCGTACCGAACGAAAGCCCGCCTTGCCAGTACGCTTGTGGTGAAGGCGGATTATTATAACGGGGACGGTGCACTGGCCGGTACAGTGGTGCAGGAATATGAGGCGCCGGCCGGTGAACGGGCAGTAATCGATTATTTGGATGGCTCGCTGGAGGGGATAGAATACATACCTGTGCGTCTCGTCCTTCAGGCCACGCCCTTTGCAGACAGCGATTCCACAGATGAGACGCGGCTGGCCCTCACAGATAATATCCGCTGCGGAGAAGGCGTCCACTATTTGCTGCTGGTGCGTTTTGAACAAAGACAGCCCGGGCAGGAGGGCCAGGTGGCCTGCAAAAACGATGCCCTTCAGGCCATGGCCTCCAGCGTGGCTCAGGCTGAGATGCAGCCGGCCGTCCATCTGGTGCAGGTGACGGCAGGCGGGGCATTCCAATCTTGAAAGAATACGAGTATATGTGCCCGGATATTCAAGATGTGTAACCAAGAACCAGAAAATATATTGACATTGCTTCGCATATGTGTTATTATAATCAAGCACTCAATCGGGTGCTGATATCGCGGGGTGGAGCAGTCCGGTAGCTCGTCGGGCTCATAACCCGAAGGTCGGTGGTTCAAATCCGCCCCCCGCAACCAAAAAAGCTCATGAAACCGAGGTTTCATGAGCTTTTTCCTTTTATTCCCTGGTATAAATGCCAATTATTTCCTCTCTTTGTGTTTTGCTCCTTTCTAATTGTCTATGCAAGCGATTAACCTTCCCCTTCATTTTCCGCTTTTCTGTCAAAGAAATTTGAAGAGGCGTACCGCTATGGATACCGCTGCTACAAAATGTATTGCTTATCTCTCACCATATTTCTTCTGCATATCCTGTTTATTATCCAGTAAAACTCTTTCCTTTTCTACTGGACATCCGATTAAATTTCCTCGCCATCTCCTGCTTCTTTTTGTCTTCCGAATGGACGTACATATTAAGTGTTGTAGAAGCTTTCGCGTGGCCCAGGGCTTCTGACACCGTCTTCAGATCAACATCGGCCAACTGTAACGCACGAGTTGCAAAGGTATGACGCAAAGCGTGAAAATTAATGTGATTGAGTCCAGCATACTTTAAGACCTTTTCAAACAAATCCATATAGGTCCGAGATTCAATGGGATACCCTTGAGAATTGAGCACCGCGTACCCTTGTGGATTGGAGATGCCATACTCTTGTTGATAATCCCATACCTGTTTCATTGCTTCCCTTGCGATATCCGGCAGATAGGCCATCCGCCTTCCTTTCGCCGTTTTTGGAGGTCCAGCATACAAAGCGCTTTTTGCGTTATCCAAATAGGGCTTGTCCACCATTTCATAACCGCTGCCGTCGGTTATCAGCTCTTTGCCAATGCGGCTTAGGCTGCGCCTGATTTTTACCCACTCAAAATCCCTGCCAAAGTCATCCCACTTAAAACCTACCAGCTCCCCGATCCTGGGTCCAGCATAAAGATCAAGGATGATAAATCCCGCGTTGGGATCTGGGTAAGCAAAGCAGGCTTCTTCCAGCCTTTCCTGCTCCTCTTCACCCAGGATCTTGATCTCCGGAGGGATTACCTTGGGCGTGTGTACTGCCTGCATAGGATTATAGGGAATGAGTTTAAGAGGGTAGACGGCATAATCGAAGGCCTGGCGCATCATGACCTTTATGTTATGTAAGCTTTTGGGGGAAAGACCTCCCGGTTTCCCGTCCAGCCTTCCATTGACTGCCTTTTGGTTAAAGAACTCCTGGAAGTCAATCAGAGAAGCCCGTTTCATTGGAAGGCTCCCTAAACGGCTGTGCATGATATGACCTTCAATGTAGCCCAAATAGCTAAGTTTAGTTAAGGGGCGCACTTGGCACACATCTTCAAGCCAATAGTATAAATAGGATGCCACCGGTGTAGTACTGCCGTCCACATAGGTTTTGCGATAAATAGAAGCCAAAATTTCGTTGAGCTACATCCGGACCGTTTCATAGTCTGGGCCGTAGATGCTTTTACGATGGCCATCGTAGTAATATTGTCCTTCCCATCGTGTCGTTCCGTTGCCTTCTCGTTTGCGGATATAACCAGTTCCTTGTTGATTCTTTGCCATGTAGCTCAATCCTTTCTTGACCGGCCTGATACAGCCAATGCCGGCAGGATTGGAAGTCGATATGTACTTTTCAAGGTACCAGAAAATTTCTATCTACTTCCAGTGTAACGGCATTTTGAACTTTGTCAAATTTTATATACCTTTATTTTTGATAAAAGCAGTTGGAAAAGTACCAATCAAGAAACAATGGGCGTGGGACAATAAACTTGGTAATACCCACCTTTATGCGTGGAAACCCCGAGGACCGGGTAATTTTGTAAACGGTAGATTCACAAAGCCCTAGGAATTGAACGATATCGGAGATCAGCAAATTGTATGGTAAGGAATCAATTCGCTCTTTCATATCGGAATCGGAACCAATGATCTGTTTGATCTCATCTACGCTAAGATAATCCGTATTGTTTTTTTTCATGTTGTTCACCTCGGAATAAATAGGCAATTGGGGGATTTTTTCGGACCCATCCCCGGAGGGCTCGCAAAACGTGGGATGACAAGAGATAACTTTGTGCAACGGTTGCACAAAGTAACCCATCCCCATCAAAGCAAATCGCCAATTTGCTTTGGCCGCAAAAAAGGCGGCGCTGCCAAGCGAAACAGCAAGTCTCATAATACCGGCGTCCTGGCGGTTTCCTTCCGTTGTCAAGGGAAGGATCTTTTCGCAAAAAAGCGCCGCTCAGCCGGATGGTTCATTGCGAGTGCCATGACGTCTTTTCCAGCAAGGCGTATTTGTCAAGGTGCAAGTGGTATATCAATCATGCGCTGTGGTTCACAAAAGAACCTGGGTATATGAACTATGACTTGTCCAGCACAATGATAACCGGTACCCGGTCCCTGCATTCCTCCGACAGTTTGGGAAATGCATCCGGCGGCATGGACATAACCGTATAGGTGGCGGAGCCGGAAGAAATCCAAACTTCCGAACCATACTGTTTGAAAGACACCATTTCCCCCTCCAATCGCGCCAACATTTCCACAAACAGTTTGGCTTTGAGGACAATACGGCCTCCCTCTTCGATATGCACCTCACCGGCAGTATGGCGTGGTCGAAAAGGTCTTCCATCTGGATTTGAATTTTAATGTAGTATCCAAAGTGCGCAGAGAAAAAAACAGGAACGGTTTCTTCCAGGCGTTTCCCCTCTCGTTTATTCTAAATTCCTTTTGGAAAACTGTGCGTTTTTGTCTTAAAATCCGTTGGCTTATGAAATCTCTGCCGGTCGGCCAGCATCAAAGCAGGCTTTAGACGGAATAAAAGATAGAAAATCCCCTTGCTGTAACCGTTGACTAAAGTGGCGGTCATCCCCAGTACTTTATCGGCAATGCCGGCCAGTTCCGCCATGGATTGGCCCTGTGCGCTTTCCCCGGCATACTGATGCAGTTCATCACAGATCAACGTATCGATCCGCCCTAAACGCCGTTTGATATAGGCGGATAAAGGGAAACGCCGGTATGCGCCTTTTGATGGGTAGGCCGCCGAAGGATTTTCTACAATTTTCTCAATCTCTCTGGAAATGGATTTATCCTTACAAGATGCAAAATTGCGGGAGGCAAAACGCCGGCTGACAAATCCATATCCTCCGATGTGAACCCATTCCAATTTTTGTTGGATATCTGGATTCAGGCTGCTCCACAACGGCATACCGCATGCCTGGCAAGCGTGGTTCTTCCGGTTTTCCCTGCGAAAGAATAGGGCATCGGCAGGAACCGTATAGCTGGTATCTTCCACGAGAGGCATTTCTTGTATGCACCCGCAATGAGGACAGAGGTACCCTTTTTTGGCTGTACTCCATCGGACGGCAGGATAACGCATGGGACCATTCCGTGCATCCTCTTTTGAAAGAATGAGAAAAACATGCTTCTCCTTCCTCTGATACACATCAAAAAGCCGGTCCACATCGGATAAGCTGGATACCACGGCGGCAATGCTGTCCGGGATAGTTTCCCCAATTTCCCGCACCCATTTTTGGGTCAGATGGGATGGGCAAATCACCACATGAAGAGATTTTGTCTTACCTTTGTCCTTCCAGTAGGCATATACAGCGGCAGCGCCGATTTTGCTCTTTCCCGTGCCGCATTCTGCGACAAGCAAGGCCAACCGGTCCCGATCCAGTTGCCGCTTTAACCCTTCGGCTGCAATAAGCTGGGCGTCCAATAACGAATAACCGGCGCGATCCATAACAAACCGATTGACCTTCTGTAAGGAGGAAGATATCGGCTCTTTATCTGGATGATATAGAGGTAAAAAAGACTTCCCGATTCGCTTTGCAATCTGTTTTCCAAATGTTTGCAGATAGGAAGTAAAGGTGTAGATGTTTTTAAAATCTTCCGTCTTGCCTCCTAGAATCTGGATTGTTCTGTTTCTTAGCCCGTGCTCCAGAATTTCAACCAGCTCTTTTTCTTCCTGGGTGACGGTCAAATGCCATGCGGAAAAAGAACGGTTGAGGGAAAGGACATGCAAAGGATTTAAAATACCTTTGCGTTTCAATTCATCAAGGAAATATCCCTTAAACTCCGGCAGCAAAGGTACTGATAGTTTTTGATCCAGTTCCCGGAACAGCCGGTCTTCCTCATGGCCTTCGTAGTAGACATATAAGTTTCGGTTAGGCGCTATCGCTTCCTTTTCACTGTGATTTTCATCATCCATGGAAATAGAGAGGATATTGTCATCGGTCAAATAGAAAAAGCCCTCTGCATAAGTCCCATCGTGAGAAATGGAACGTATGCAGTTCTGGCTATGCAGGCTTATGAGTTCTAGTTTTTCCTGATTTGAA
Source organism: uncultured Eubacteriaceae bacterium (assembly GCA_937905915.1). Classification (GTDB taxonomy): domain Bacteria; phylum Bacillota; class Clostridia; order Oscillospirales; family Acutalibacteraceae; genus Solibaculum. Next base: position 1,236 of record CALCVR010000053.1, on the reverse strand, counting down.
ACCTTCACCTCCAAATTACAGCCTACGGAAATTGCGGCTATCATGGCCTGCACGGTTTCTGGATATCCGCCGATCCGTATGGCTGCCAGTTTGTGATTTTGGTCGTATACAACTATGTCGCTGTAACCGGAAATACCAATGTCCTTTCTGGCATCCCGACAGGTTACACAGTAAAGCGATGGGGGAGCAATCATTTTTCACTGTCCTTTCTTAATCGTTTTTTATAATGAAACAAAAAAAGACCGGCTTAGACGTCGCTAAGCCGGTCAATCCCTGTCATTACCGTAACTGTTTTGTAGATAAAAAACAAGGCTGGGCATACTGCGCCCAGCCTCATACATCAGACCACTGCCCTTATAACAAGGGCAATCCATCAGACCTTAAAACATCTTCAGTATATCCAGTTATTTTTTAATTGTCAAGAATCAACACAGCTGTCTTTTCCAAATTGACGCAACAATGGAAGAAGCTAAAGCATGGCGGCGTATACATGATAGGTCTTGTTATAATAAATAGTCCGTATTTCATGAATATTGGCAAAATGCAGAATTTGGTGGTTCGAGTTCCAGAGACCAGAGGAGATAAATCTTATGAGCTGCTCCATAGAACAATGCTAGATGAAAAAAGTGGCAATCGCCAAAAGTGCCATTGGGAGGAGCGAAAAGCCACTGTACCTCTATATCTAGGGGAAACGATCCAAAGACTGGCTGAAAATTAAAAACCTTCAAGATAAAGACTTTGCGATATGCGGATACATCCGGAAGGACAACCACATGACCAGTCTGGTGCTGGGGCAATATGTTAAAACTGGAGGGCTGGTTTATAAAGGCCATGTTACCCTTGGTGTAGGGGGAGCACCCTTTCATAAGATTTTGGAACAGCCACAGGCGTCTGGCCCGCCCTTTGAGGTTCCCCAAGGGCATGGGAATGAAGATGCCGTGTGGATTGAGCCCTCCTTGGTATGTACTGTCAGCTATATGGAGAAGACGGCAAATGGCGGGATGCGGCAGCCGGTCTTTAAGGGGCTGAGGGAGGACAAAACCACAGAAGAATGCATAGAGACAAGATAAGCTCCTGGATCTTAATCCAGGAGCTTATTTACTTACTATTCAGTTACTACATTAATTCCCGGTGTCCATTTACCATCCCCAAAATAAGCATATTGTTCGTCCGTATCCTCGAAAAGAATGACATACAAGGATGAAATACCAATATTATCTGGATTAGCTGTATCGA
>CALCVR010000052.1 GCA_937905915.1 uncultured Eubacteriaceae bacterium | reverse complement strand
TTCCCTCTGCCCGGGCTTGGAACTGTATTTTTCATTTTCAGCTTTGGCACTCCACCCAGATACACGTTTGGCGGCGGCGTCCAAACGGGAGATTTCTTTTTGCAATTGGACGTTGCGATCTATTTCCCACCTGTCCCGTTTTCTTTTTTCCTCCTCCCAGGTGGAGTATCCTCCCCGGAGAACTTCTAATTTTTGACGGCCCAGTATCAGCATGTGATCTACAGAAGCATCCAGAAAGGCCCGGTCGTGGGAGATGAGCACAAATCCGTCCTTGGAGGCCAGATATTGGGCCACGGCCTGACGTCCCACAGCGTCCAAATGATTGGTGGGTTCGTCGATAAGAGGCCAGGCGGCGTCTAAGGAGAAGAGACATGCCAGCTGTAATTTTGTCTGCTGGCCGCCGCTAAGGGTATGATAGGGGCGGTTTAGCACATCCTCCGGCAGGGAAAGCTGAGAAAGCTCGCATAAAATGCGCCATGATTCCACTTCCGGCGCCCATTGTGACAGCAATTGCTTGACCGGTAGGGAATGGTCAAATCCTGTAAAGGGGAAGCATACCGGTAGGATCCCGCCGAGGGAGACAGCGCCGCCGGCATCCAAAGATCCGGACAGCAGACGAAGCAGGGTGGTTTTGCCTCGGCCGTTGCGGCCGGTACAGCCCAGCCGCCAGGAGGTATCGAATCGGAAGGACAGATCGGTAAAAACGTCCTCAGCCGAGCCGTCGTAACAAAAGGTTAAGTGAGAGACTTGGACGATACTCATAGAGCATCCCCTCCTTCTTGTGTCAACTTTACTATGGGATGGCTTAGATGGAGTCTCTCGGTGCAGCACACCTGTTTTTAGTGCAAAAACAGCACGGTAAAATTGGCCTTGGATTGCCATACTCCAAAATAAAAAAGAGAGCTGCGGGCGTAGGACAACGCATACACAGCTCTCTTTTTCTCTTGAAAGACGCAAAAAAAGAGCTGGGAAAACGCACCGATAACCCGCAAAGACGCAAAAACCAAGGCGGCGCATTTACCGCCGTTTCTCATGGTTTTGCTGCCGTTGTGGATTATTTACGCATTTTCCCAACTCCAATTCATTTGGTTTCTTTGGTTATGTTACCGCTTAGGATAGGGTTTGTCAAGTCCAAAAGAAAACGTTACCTTAGGCTTTGTAGTCGCCGCGGCTGAGGTCCGGCTCATATCCTGCCGCCAGGATGCGTTTCTTTAAAGACTTTAGACCTTCGGCTGCCTCCTCGCCGGTGGAAAGTTTCCCATTGTAGAGGGCGTAAAGCTTACGGACATCGGTAGGAGACAAATTGGGCATGACTACATTGGCTCCAGCATCCATGCCTTTTTCCCGGCCCATGGGATCCAATGTCCCCAAAGCGGTGGTGGCTGGCAATAAAACATGAGGAAGAAGAATGCGGGTCAAAGCCAGCATCAAAATGGTCTGTGGGATGCTGCCGGCCGGTTCATCCCGGAAAGGGGTATCCTTATGGGGAATAAAAGGACCGATCCCCACCATATGGGGATCCAGCTCTTTAAGAAATAACAGATCTTGGGCCAGCTCCCTTGCCGTCTGCCCAGGCGCCCCCACCATGACGCCGGCCCCTACTTGGAACCCCAGGCGCTTGAGGGTCCATAAGCACTGTTTGCGGTGGTCAACGGACATCTCAGAAGGATGCAAGCGACGGTAGTGGGCGGGATTTGCCGTTTCATGGCGCAAAAGATACCGGTCTGCTCCGGCCTCACGGTAGGCGCGGTACTCGTCTTCCTCTTTTTCCCCCAGAGATAGGGTGACAGCGCAGCTTGGGAATTCTTTTTTGATAGCCGACACAAGATCAGCTACACGTTCCCCAGTGAACCAAGGGTCTTCCCCCCCTTGCAGCACAAAGGTGTGAAACCCCAAAGAATGCCCCACTTGACAGCAGTGCAAAATTTGCTCCTTGGTCAGGCGGTATCGGGATACCTGACGATTGTCCCGACGGATACCGCAGTAATAGCAGTTATTTTTGCAATAATTGCTGATCTCAATAAGACCGCGGAAATAAACCTTACGGCCGTATACGCCGTCCCGGATGGAACAGGCTGTGTTTAGTAGTTCCAGTGATGTTCATATCCCGTCCTCCGCTTTATGAAAGATGGCCGACGCCCGGGGAAGAATGCCTGTGAGATAGGCCAAAATGACGCCGTAATTGGTGATGGGGAGACGAGCGTCTTTTGCGTGGCCGATGCGGGACAAAACGGCCCGTTTCGTCAGCATACATCCCCCACACTGGATGACCATAGCGTAGGGAGACAAATCCTCTGGGAAATCATTGCCGGCCACGTGGTCAAACTGAAAGATTTTCCCTGTTTTTTTCTGTAAAAGACGGGGGATTTTTACTCGTCCGATATCCTCATGATTGTGGTTGTGAGTGCAGCCTTCCGCCACCAGGATACGGGCGCCGTCGGGGAGCTTAGACACGGCGTCAGCCCCTTCCAACATGGCAGCCAGATCCCCCTTCTGATTGGCCAGCAGCATGGAAAAAGAAGTCAGGGGAATGTCCTTTGGAACAATGGAGTCCACCACTTGAAACGCCTGGGAATCGGTGACAACCAAATCCACCTGTTTGGAATTGTGCAATGTATCGGCCAGTTCGGTTTCGCGGCAGACGTGGCAGGCAATCCCGTGGTCAAGGCAGTCCCGGATAAGCTGCACCTGAGGTAAAATGAGACGGCCTTTAGGCGCTTCGGAATCCACTGGGATGACCAACACCACTGTGGATCCGCTTGGAACAAGACGGCCTATCAGAGTATCCTCTTGATCCCCTAGTTTGTGGAGTTCCTCTATCATACGGGCTTTGAGCGCCTGGATGGTGGAGGGGTCTTTGTCCGACACCAAGACGGCTTCCGGATACTGCTTTACCATATCTTGACGCAGGGTGTCTCCAACTAAATCGCATTTGGTAAAGACCAAAACATAGGGAATGTTCCGTTTTTTCCAAGCCTTTGCAGTATGGGCATATTCATCTTGGCTAAAATGGGAGATGTCGGCGGCATAAAGGGCCAGATCGGTGCGGTCCAGCATGGCCCTGGTCTTGTGGACGCGCAAATCCCCCACCGATCCTGAATCCCCCAGACCGGCCGTATCCACCAATGCAATAGGGCCGAAAGGGATCAATTCCATGCCCTTGACCACAGGATCGGTGGTGGTGCCGGCAGTAGGGGAGACAATGGCCAAATCCTGCTGGAGGATGCGATTAAATAAACTGGATTTTCCGGCGTTCATATTGCCGTAAATGACCACATGCCGTCGGGAAGCCAAAGGGGTATTCTGCATTAGGACCTGCTCCTTCCAATTTTTGATAAGAAAAAAACGCCTTTCCCCCAAAAGGAAAGACGCTGGAAACAACACAAATCCGCATCATCCTACCGGAATGACGCCTAGCATCCAACACCTTCTCAAGCAGGGAAACACCTTTTTGATGAGGTTTTTGGAAAATCGATTGCCCACAGCCCAAGATGCTCCTCAGGCCCGCGGGATCTTCATTCTTTTTAATTGTTAGTATTGTACCAATCGACGATGCATTTGTCAATCAAGACAAATCAAAAGCCCCCAGAATCTTCACGATTCTGGGGGCCTTGTCAATCGACTTATCTTCTAACCGTACCACTACGGGTAAAAAACCATTTCTAGCAGTTTATCGACTGGGCATTTAACCCGCTTTTGTGAACTCTTTGGATACCTTATCCAAATAATCTTACAAGCTTTTTGAGGCTAAACTTCAACCCATACCACTTTCTTTCGCAAACTCCAACACAGTTAACACCTGTTTTTTCTGTTTCGGAATAGGAAATCAATGCTATATCGGGTTTTGCCCTTCGATCTGCTACCGTCTCGATTTTGACGGCTATTCACTTGTATCTTCACGGGGATTCCGCTGGCACGCAACAGATTTTTCAGCACCATTGCACAATCAACAGCTTCTTCACCTACTTGAAACACAATCTTCTTGTAACCTTGCTCCAAGGCTCAGATCTGTTTCACCGCAATCTCCAGAACAAGGAACTTCTCGCCCTTATGATAATGAGAAAATGGATCGCGTCCTGCCCAGCCAGTGTGCTCTGCACATTGATTCCGTTAAGCGTCCGTTACCCGGATGCCTGCTATTTTAACGGAAAGAACTGCCGAACAATGATCCACGCCATGTTATCCATTTAGGCTCATGAATAATTTGTGCTGGATTAGACGGTATAGGCGGCGCCAGCCCCCCTTAGCTGGCACGGTTCGGTATTTGATTCACAGCCCATGGGACTCGCCTCCTCCTTAGTCAATTCCCAAAGAATGCTTTCCCTCTTAACGCCTCCACCTTCTTGACTCAAAGGCCTCTCCCAGCATCTGCTTACAAAAAGCTACTGGGCTGCGTTGTTTTCCGGGAAAGAAAAGCTGATTTGTGGCTCCCTTTTCTCGTTGGTTTTGCCAACTTGATGCCCTTTTTGGATTTGTTAGTATCCAGGACATCTTATTTACTAGGAAGCCTTTCTTGCTTCACCTCTTTGGTTCATCTATACTATACCATAAGGCGCATCTGTTGTCAATACTTTTCTTTCAAATTTTAAAAAATATTTAGTGAAAATATTTAGGAGAGATTTGGGTGTTGACTTCACCAGATTTGGCATGTAAAATGAAACTTACAGGTTGAATTCAGGAAGGAGTTGAAACAATGGCAGAGGAATTTAACAGCGAATTGGTCACCGTAGTGGATGAGGAAGGCGTCCAGCACCAGTTTGAACTCATCGACGCCATCGAAACTGACGACGGCCGTTATGTCGCTTTGCTGCCCGTTTATGACGAGGCTCAGGATATTGTGGACGACGACGGCGAATTGATCATCCTTGAGGTCACCGAAGAGGATGGGGAAGAAGTTCTCGGCCCCATTGAAAACGATGAGTTGTTTGACAACATCGCTGCCATTTTTGAAGATCGTTTGGCCGATTTGTTTGAGATTGAAGAAGCCGACGAACAATAAAAACATGGAGATAGCCGTTTGATCTTAAATGAAAAAATCTCTATATTGGGGATGAATTTCTGAAAGATTTTGTGCTATAATGAGTCAGAACTCAAGCAGGGGGATGGATTCCCTTGTAGAACACCTGGGAAAGCTTTCCCTGCCTTTCTCGTGGACAGCGGTTTTTTTAACCCTACAACCCATTCTTCGGGAGCTTGTCTCCGCCGGTGGATTGCAGACCTCCCAGCCTCTCGGGGCTGGAAGAAGGGAGCATGAATCCGGAGGGCGGGCACCCACCTGTCTTCTTTCGTAGGCAGGTTAATACAAACCGCATTACGGCTGGGCGGGGCTTTTGCCAATTAAAAGGCACAGAACGAAACGGTAGTTTCGTTCTGTGCCTTTTTTGTTTGCAGAGAGAATGCGGTGCTTTTCGATGATTTTCTAGTAAAAACAACAAATTTAACAGTGGCCTAGTGCAATTGGGACGGGTTTGTATTATTATTAGGAGCGGATAATTTGCTTCACCAAAAAGGTGTGTTTTTACCCATAAAACCGCCTGATTCTAGATGTTAAAGGAGTTGTGACCAAATGAGCATTCGCATTGGTATTATGGGCTATGGCAATTTAGGACGGGGCGTAGAATGCGCCATCCGTAACAGTGAGGACGCAAAGCTTGTGGCAGTCTTTACTCGCCGTGATCCCAAAACCGTCAGCATTCTTACCCCAGACGTACCGGTTTATTCCATGGAAGAGGCCGTTTCCAAGAAGGATGACATCGATGTATTGATCCTGTGCGGCGGCAGCGCCACCGACCTGCCGGTGCAAACTCCCAAGTTTGCGGAATATTTTAATGTGGTGGACAGCTTTGATACCCATGCCAAAATCCCCGAGCATTTTGCAAACGTGGATGCAGCTGCCAAAAAAGGCGGTAAAGTGGGCGTCATCTCGGTGGGATGGGATCCCGGCATGTTCTCCCTCAACCGTTTGTATGCCAATGCCGTTTTGCCTAAAGGTCAGGACTATACCTTCTGGGGCAAAGGCGTTAGCCAAGGTCATTCCGACGCCATCCGCCGCATTGACGGGGTTAAGGATGCCCGTCAGTATACCATTCCTGTGGAAAGCGCCCTGGAAGCTGTGCGCAGCGGCCAGACCCCGGAATTGACCACCCGCCAGAAACACACCCGCGAGTGCTTTGTAGTGGCCCAGGAAGGCGCCGATCTCAGCCGCATTGAACGGGAGATCAAGACCATGCCCAATTATTTTGCCGATTATGATACCACCGTCCATTTCATCACCGAGGAGGAGATGAAGCGGGATCACAGCACCCTGCCTCACGGCGGATTTGTCATCCGCAGCGGTAAAACCGGCTGGGATCTGGAACACACCCATATTATTGAATACAGCCTTAAATTGGATTCCAATCCAGAGTTTACTTCCAGCGTGCTGGTCTGCTATGCACGTGCTGCCTATCGTCTCAACCAGGAGGGACAGAGCGGCTGCAAGACTGCATTTGATATTGCGCCGGCTTACTTGAGCACCCAGAGCGGTGAAGAACTACGCGCCCACCTCTTATAAGGCGGCGAGCAGAGCTCGCGGCCAAGACGCGCTCTAAGTTTTCAATAAAGCGAAAGAGATAGGATCCCGCGGATGGGGCAAGGGATAGAGAGATCAGCCCAAGGAACCGTGCCGATTCGGGAGAAGCGTCTGCTCAAACCCTAGGGCGGAGTGGTTCCAGGCCCTGCCTGGCGGACTGGCCGCCAGATCCGAAGACCGGTCTTAAACTTGGGCATGCGCTAAAATTTTGCGCATGCCCAAGTTGTTTTTTGTCCAAAAATGTGATATACTTGTTACAACAATTTTGTGAGTCCAAAGAACCTTCTGAGGATGAACAATTTGGATGCGGATTCCCGATGGAATAAAAACCTGTTTCCTAATTCAAAAGGTTTTTCCCTGATGAAAAAGGCGACGAGAGGACCATGGTGTCTACTTGCGCGCCTTAGGGCGCGCTTTTTTTGTATTGAAAACAGGATCAAGAGGTGACAAAATGGCAAAACGGATTGCCTTAGTGGGCATCATTGTGGAGGACAACGCCGCAGCTGAACGCATCAACAGCATTCTTCACGACTATGGAGAAAACATCATTGGCCGCATGGGCCTGCCCTACCGGCAGCGGGGCGTGCATGTCATCAGCGTGGTGATGGATGCGGAAAATGACGTTATTAGTTCTATGGCGGGCAAAATCGGAAAAATTCCGGGCGTCAGTGTCAAAACGGTGTATCAGAAGGAAACATCAAACGCTTGCTAAAAGCCAATAAGGGAGGAAATCATATGTACGACAAACATTCCATGAAGGCAACCGAGTTCATAGACGACGGTGAGATTCTGGATACCATCGCTTGGGCGGAAGAAAATAAGGACAATCTAGATCTTATCAACAAGGTCATCGATAAAACCGATGACCTTAAAGGTTTGGATCATCGCGAGGCGGCGCTTCTTCTGTGCAGCGACAATCCAGAGGCTTTGCAGCGCATCTTTGACCAGGCCACCAAGATCAAGCAGGCTTTCTACGGCAACCGCATCGTCATGATGGCGCCGCTCTATTTGTCCAACTACTGTGTCAACGGCTGCACCTATTGCCCGTACCACCATCAAAACAGCACCATTGTCCGCAAGAAGCTGACCCAGGACGAGATCCGCAGGGAGGTCATCGCCCTTCAGGATATGGGCCACAAACGTCTTGCCTTGGAGACCGGCGAAGATCCGGTCAACTGCCCCATCGACTATGTTCTGGAGAGTATAAAGACCATCTATTCCATCAAACACAAAAACGGCGCCATTCGCCGCGTCAATGTCAACATCGCCGCTACCACGGTGGAAAACTATCGGAAACTCAAGGATGTGGGAATCGGCACCTATGTGCTGTTCCAGGAGACTTATAATAAAAAGCAATATGAACTGTTGCATCCCACAGGACCAAAGCACAATTACAATTATCATACCGAGGCTATGGATCGGGCCATGGAAGGCGGCATTGACGATGTGGGCTGCGGCGTGCTGTTTGGCCTTAATCTATACAAATACGACTTTGTAGGACTTTTGATGCATGCCGAGCATCTGGAAGCGGTTCATGGGGTGGGCCCCCATACCATCAGCGTTCCCCGCCTACGGGATGCCGACGACGTAGATGCATCGGAGTTTAAAAACGGCATTTCGGATGAACTATTCCAAAAGATCGTGGCCATTTTGCGCATCGCCGTACCTTATACCGGCATTATTGTATCCAGCCGGGAATCCCCCAAGACCAGGGAGATGGTGCTCAAATACGGCGTTTCCCAGATCAGCGGCGGTTCCCGTACCACGGTAGGCGGCTATACAGTCTCCCGGGAGGAGGCGGAGAATTCCGCCCAATTTGAAGTCAGCGACGTGCGCACCTTGGATGAGGTGGTCAATTGGCTTCTACGCACGGGACATATTCCAAGTTTCTGTACCGCCTGTTATCGAGAAGGCCGCACTGGAGATCGGTTTATGACCTTGGTAAAATCAGGACAGATCCGTAACTGCTGTCTGCCCAACGCCCTGATGACTCTCAAGGAATACGCCGAAGACTATGCAAGCGAAGATACCTACCGTCTGGCCATCGATATGATCAAGAAGGAAGCCGAAGGCATTCCCAACGAAAAGGTGAGGAGAAAAGTGTATGAGCACCTCAACGACATCGACGGCGGCATGCGTGATTTCCGGTTCTAATGGGGACTGGAGAGAAAAAGCGGCGCTTGAGGGGGCGGTGACGTGAAGGAGAAAAAGTCCAGTCTGACGGTCGGCCGATGGACCGGCAGCATTGGATTTATCATGGCGTCGGCCGGCGCGGCGGTGGGGATGGGCAATTTATGGCGGTTCCCCACCATGGTGGGGCAAAACGGCGGAGGCGCCTTCGTGGTGGTGTATCTCATTTGTGTGTGCGCCATCGGAATCCCCATGCTCATCGCGGAAATCGCCATCGGACGCCAT
>CALCVR010000051.1 GCA_937905915.1 uncultured Eubacteriaceae bacterium | reverse complement strand
TGCCATCACAACTGGGATGCCCAGTTCCATCAACTGTGTGGTCAAATAGAGATTACGCTCTAGATTGGTACCGTCTACGATATTCAAGATGGCGTCAGGACGTTCTTTGATTAGGTAATTCCGAGCCACCACTTCTTCCAGTGTATAAGGGGACAAAGAATAAATTCCCGGAAGGTCGGTGATGATGACATCTTTATGACCTTTGAGCTTTCCTTCTTTCTTCTCCACTGTGACCCCTGGCCAGTTTCCCACAAATTGATTGGATCCTGTCAATGCATTAAACAGTGTTGTCTTGCCGCTATTTGGGTTACCTGCCAGCGCAATTTTGATTGACATATGTTCTCCTCGCTTCCTATTGCCAATTCTTGATGTAAATTCGAGACTTTAATTAGTCAAAACTAACTTAAAGGCCTGAAAAAAGCAAAAACAGAAACCTGTTTTTGCACCTCAGCCGCTTTACTCCACTTCAATCATTTCCGCATCGGCCTTACGGATTGTAAGTTCATAACCCCGCACGGTAACTTCCATAGGATCTCCTAAAGGTGCCACTTTCCGGACATGTACAAGCACACCTTTGGTAATCCCCATGTCCATAATACGTCTTTTAGTCGCACCCTCGCCTTGCAGCTTCACTACTTTGACAGTAGACCCGCATGCAACATCCCTCAAAGTTTGCATATTCATTGCCCCTTTCGGTTTTAGATCACAATTTTATTGGCCATTTCACGGCTGATCGCTACACGGGAATCCTTGATGTTAACAATAATATCTCCATTAATTTTGGAAATCACCATCACATCGCTGCCCACTACAAAGCCAAGGTTCTCTAAAAATCGACGGACTTCTTCTTTTCCGCCTATTTTTTTAATACAATTCCGTTCTCCAGGACTTGCCATGCTCAACGGCATCATGGTCACTCCCTCTTCTCAAAAGTAGGACTTACAGCGCCATCACTTAGCTTCAACTAACCATAAAAATGATAGCACAGGCTAACAAATCTGTCAAGATTTTTTCCTCCAATTTTTTATGTTTTTCCTCTTTTCGCATTTTCTTTTTATCAGCAACAAAAAGGCTCCCAGGCACTTCTTTTGAAGTACCTGGGAGCTCGTTGCTATGCCTTATTCAGACAAATCGCTTGCCCAATCCAAAAAAGCTCTTAGGCCAGGGAAACTGCTTCGCAGAGGGGAGCAGCGCTTGGAGCCAGGGCAAAGGCTTTGTAGGTGCAGCCTTCGATGACGGAAATGGTGCCGGAAAGAGTACCGTCGGGCTCAACCTCTTTGGAGGTGATGGAAACATCAACCAGTTTGCCTTCAGCATCATAAGCGCCGAGCATAACGTTGACTTCCTGTCCACCCTCAAAGGTGTTAGTGAAGGTTGCGGTGACAAGAGAATCATCCTTGGAGATGGTCAAATCCTCAGCAGCTGCATCGCCCAAGGTGACGGTCTTGCGGGAAGTGGTGATCTCATAACCATTGTGATCCTTAGCGGTGACATAAATGCTGGCTGGATCAGTGGTCATGGAAACGGTGATGGTCTTAGTGCCGTCATCGTTGAGGACAGGCTCGGAAATGGTGGCCGAACCAGTGATCTCATTGAACTGGGCATCTCTCCGCATCACGCCGGTGACATGGTTATCAACTTTGATATCCATGGTGTAAACGCCATCCTTAGAAGCGACATTCTCCGGAATGGAGATGATGTCTTCCGGATAGGACATCAGTTCGATTTCGGACACGGTAACGCCCTCAGCGCCGGAGATATCGAGACGGTAGTAGTTGTAGTAGTTGTCGTTTACAACTGCGAAAGGTTTCAACTGACGATCCCAGTCGAAAGCAACATCGGCTCTGGAATCCAGCTCAGTCCACTCTGTACCGTCATTAGAGCCGTACAGCTTCAGTCCGGTGGGAGCGGATGCCTTGCCAGCGGAAGAAACGGTGTACATCTCGATCTTCTGGGCGGTCGGGAAGTAGTAAGTTACGGAAGCTTCTGTTCCAGTGAAGGAAGCGCTGGTACTGTTAGTGTTGTCAAACAGGTTCGCAGCCGAAGTGGTGTTGGTCACGGAAGCCCAAGGAGCCTGGTGATCATTTTCCCCAGCGTTGAGGGAAACGCCCTTCAAGGTACGGTCCTTCAGCGGGTTGGGAACGTCGGTATCGTCAGCGTCAGTGATGGAGGGAGGAGTGGAGTCGCAAGCCCAGTCAGAGGGGTTCGGGCCCATCTCAAAGACGATGTTCTTGGCATTGACCAGCTTGTCATAGGTGATGAAGACTTCGTCATAAGCTTCGCCGTCGATGGTCATGCTCTGGATGTAGACATTGTCATGGCTATTGTTCTTAGCTTCAATGGTGAGCGGGCCATTCTTCAGGTTGAGGGTGACCTTGTCATACAGCGGGGAGGTGATGATATAACCGTCAGTACCGGTGCTGATGGGGTAGAAGCCCAGAGCGCTCATCACGAACCACCCAGACT
>CALCVR010000050.1 GCA_937905915.1 uncultured Eubacteriaceae bacterium | reverse complement strand
TATGAAACGCGTACAAATCCCTCTCCGCTTTCACCAAAGGCATTTCCAGGTACCAAAGCTACCTTTTGATCGTAAAGTAGTTTTTCACAAAAGGTCTCGGAATCCATGCCGGTAGAACGGATGCAAGGGAAACAATAGAAGGCGCCTTCCGGCTCAAAACAATCAAGGCCCAGTGAACGAAAGCCTTCCACAATCAGACGCCGGCGCATATCATATTCATCCCGCATGCTCTCGATGTCCCCATCGCCACCCCGCATAGCTTCTACAGCGGCGTACTGGGCGGTGGTGGGAGCGCTCATAATGGCAAATTGATGCAGCTTTGTCATGGCGCCGATGATCTCCTTTGGACCGCAAGCATACCCTAACCGCCAACCGGTCATGGCATAGGATTTGGAGAACCCACTGACCAAGATAGTATGTTCCCACATCCCTTCGATGGAAGCAATGGATTCATGATGAGCCTTGCCATAGGTAAGCTCTCCATAGATTTCATCGGCCAGCACCATAATATTGGTACCTCGAATCACTTCAGCGATGGCTTCCAGATGTTCGCGACGCATGACGGCTCCCGTAGGATTGTTGGGATAAGGCAGAATAAGCATTTTGGTTTTTGAGGTAATAGCTTTGCGCAACTGCTCAGCTGTCAATCGGAAATGATCTTCCGCTTTGGTTTCGATGATAACAGGGACTCCCCCTGCCATCTCAGTAATGGGACGATAGCAGACAAAGGAAGGCTCCGGGATAATGACCTCATCCCCATAGTCTACCAGGGAGCGTATGCACAAATCAATGGCTTCCGATCCTCCCACCGTTACCAGAACTTCATTTTCTGGATGATAGGAAACGCGGAACCGGCGGGAAAGGGAATTACTGATTTCCCGCCGCAGTTCCATTAAACCGCTGTTGGAAGTATAGTGAGTTTTTCCTTTTTCTAGGGAGTGAATACCAGCCTGGCGGACGTGCCACGGAGTCATAAAATCCGGTTCGCCCACCGAAAGGGAAATGACGTCATCCATTTCAGCGGCAATGTCAAAAAAACGCCGAATACCCGACGGCTTTACACGGCGCAGCCGTTCGGTCATCAGATTTTCATAATCCATCACAGCAGGATGTTCCTCCTCTCGTCGGGGGGGACTGTGTTCATCAGCAGACCTTTTTCTTTGTAACGGCTTAGTACGAAATGGGTGGCTGTAGACAGCACCGATTCCAAAGGAGACAGGCGTTTTGCCACAAACATAGCGATCTCCTGAAAGGTGCGGCCATTGATCATAACCGCCACATCAAAACCGCCCGACATCAAATAAACGTCCTGTACTTCTTCAAAGGCCGCAATGGTGTGCGCAATCTCATCAAAGCCTAAGTCCCGCTTGGGAGTGACCTTTAGCTCGATGAGCGCCGTGACATATTCACGTTCTGTTTTATCCCAATTGATCACGGTTTTATAGCCGCGGATGATCCCTTGCTTTTCCAAAGAGTCGATCTCGGCTGCCACCTCTTCCGGTGTCATGCCTAGCATTACAGCCATTTGTTCATTGCTCAAACGGGCGTTTTCATCCAATAATTTCAATAGCTTTTCCACTGATATTCCCTCCTTTTAAGTTTGAACCGATTGGGCCCTTATGGCCCTAACTACAAAAATCCAAATCAAATCATAACAGAATAGCGAATTTGCATTATTATAGCGCAACATGTTCCCTGATGCAATGCCTAATTGAGAGATAAAAACACAGGTTTATGTTGCTCAAAATAGGCTACGCGGGTAAACCCGGCTTGTTTTGCCAAGTCCATGCCCTTCTCAATGCCAAAACCGACCCGAGCCGATTGGTGGGCATCTGACCCTACGGTGATGATCTCTCCCCCCAATTCCTTAAACCGCCGGATGATCTTGAGATCAGGCATGGTGGAACCTAGCGGGGAATCCAGAGTGGAGGTATTGATCTCCAACCCCTTTTCTTGGGAGGCAAGGGTTTGAAGAATGTCGTCGATTAGATCGGTATAGGGGGACAGATCTACTTGGATGCCATGAACACCTTGAATATACCGCAAAGGATAGGTCAGATGTGCAAGGCTATCAAAGTGCCCCCATTGCACCAATTCCAGCATTTCGGAAAAATAGCTTTCCAACAAACGTTTGATGTTTTCTTTTTTATAGTCCAAATAATAAAAATCCTGCTTGCCGCGGACATTGTGCAGCGAAGCTAGAACAAAATCCAACATGGGGGTATGGGCAACATGTTCGGCACACACATAATTTTGAGTGGCCTGCCCCATCTCAACGCCCACCAAAACCTTTATCCGGCCACGGAAAACCTCCCTAGCCTTGACGGTTTCAAATACAGCTTG
>CALCVR010000049.1 GCA_937905915.1 uncultured Eubacteriaceae bacterium | reverse complement strand
AAAAAGACTTGTGGAAAAAGGAGTTGTGAAAATGAGTTCGCTGACAAAACGAGTTTTAGGAATCGCGTTGGCTACCTGTATGATTACAAGCAGCATAGCGGCTTCCGGAGTGGTTGTCTCTGCTCAGGACAAAGGTCAAACCGATCAGTTTTTCTCGTCGTTTGAGGAGGATGAGGATCTGTTTGGATCGGTCAAAGAAAACACTGTCGATGTAGCAGAGGACGGTTCGCTGCGCTATAAGAATGTGGAGCAGGCGCCCGGTTCCCAATCGGTCGTAGGCGAGTATATCGGCTACTTTGACGAGGTAACCGCCCGCTATGACGGAAATGGCAGCGGTGAAGGTCTGGCTAAGTTGACCGACCGGGATACTTCCACCAAATATTTGACCAGCGTTTTTGGTTCCGCGAAGCCGACAGTGGAGGATCCCCTGTGGATTAACTTTAAAATGACCGAACCTGTTGTGGTGCGTAATTACGCCATCACCTCGGCCAACGATATCCCAGGCCGCGATCCCGTGGATTGGAAGTTTTACGGTTCCGAGACCGGTGAGGACGGCAGTTTGGTGGAGCTGGATGTTCAAACCAATGCATCTTTTGCCAACCGTTTCCAGACCAACGTCTATACCATTGAAAATGAAACAGCCTATGGATATTACCGTTTGGAGATCAGCAAAAACGGCGGTGAAAATCTTACCCAGATGGCGGAATTTGCCGTAGGCTCCGGTATCGGCGAAGGAGGCTCCACCGAAGTGGTGGGCATGACTGCCAAGTTAGGCGGCGGTCCCGGCTCCACAGTGAGCGGACACAGCTCCACCAGCGGCTGGACCGGAGATAAGACCTATGTGGCGGGCGGTATCCATATGGGTACCGGAGAAGCTTACAGCAACAATGTCATCTATGACAATTTAAGCATCGAGGTAAAACCCGATACGCAGCTTTCCTACATGATCTTCCCCCAGTACCAGGGCGGGGATGAGGACTATGATTACGAATATACCAGTATGTACGCCGCCATCGACCTGCATTTTACCGATGGCACCTATCTGAGTGAGCTGAATGCCATCGACCAAAACGGTAACGTAGTAGAGGCCAGGGCACAAGGCGAATCCAAAACCTTAACCACGCGCCAGTGGAACCACATTTATTCCAACATCGGCGACGTAGCAGAGGGAAAGGTCATCGACAAGATTTTGGTAAGCTATAACAAACCCTCCAACAGCAATAAGATAGAGGATGCCGAGACCGGCGAGGAGATCGACGGCAGCTGGTTCCAGACATTCTTTGACGACATCAGCATCAAAGAGGTGGAGCCGGTAGAATATGAGCACCTATCGGACTACGTCAACATTCTCCGCGGCACCAGCAGTTATGAATGGGGCGTTTCCCGCGGACTTACCGTCCCCATGGTCAATACCCCCCACGCCTTTAACTTCTGGGTACCTGCCAACAATTCCGGCAGCCCACGCCACTATGACTACCAGTTAACCAAGGACCGCACTTTTAAACACATCACCATCAGCCACGAGGCCAGCTTCTGGATCGGCGACCGCGGCACCTATCAATTTATGGTCAACACCTCGGTGGACAATCCCACCAAGGACAACGTCCAAGTATCGTCTCGCGGCTCGGCTTACACCCACGAAAACGAAGTGGCCAAGGCCCATTATTACAGCGTCACTTTTGACGAGGGGACGCCTGCATCCGGTTCAAAACTGGAGTTAACTCCCACCGATCACGCCGCCATGATGCGTTTCACCTTTGACGATACAGCGGCCCACCGCAACGTTATTTTGGACAGCACTATGGGCACCGCCAGCGTGGAATTCTCCGAGGACGGCAAGAGCTTTAAGGCCATCTCCAACCACGACGTAGGCAACAACGGCGCCAGCAAGATTTTCATCTATGGTGAATTCGACGTAGCCGGTACCCCCACGATTACCGACGATTCCCACGGCCAGGCTTTGATCGCCTTCCCGGACGGCACCAAGGAAGTCAATCTGAAGGTTGCCACCTCCTACATCAGCCACGACCAGGCCAAGCACAACTTGGATCTGGAGATCTCCGAAGACGATACCTTTGACACCGTCCTGGACCGCGCCCAGAAGACTTGGGATGATCAATTGGGCATCGTGGAGCTGGAAGGCGCCACCTATGAGCAGATGGTTTCCTTCTACTCCAGCATGTATCGTTTGTTCTCCTTCCCCAACACGTTGTCGGAGAATGTGAACACCAACGAGGATCCCCAGTGGCAGTACCGCAGCCCCTACGGCGACGATGTGGACAATAAGCCCATCAAAGACGGCATCCTCTACTACAACAACGGCTTCTGGGATACCTACCGCACCACCTGGGCCGCCTACGCTCTGTTTACTCCTACAAAGGATGCCGAGCTGCTCAACGGCCTCTCTCAGCATTACATTGACCAGGGATGGATTCCCCGCTGGATTGCCCCCGGTGGAAGTCCCTCCATGGTGGGCACCAGTTCGGACGTTATCTTTGGCGACGCTTTGATGCGCGGCATCGACTTTGACGTGGAAAATGCCTATGCGGCGTCGGTGCGCAACGCCAGCAGCGTCACCAACAACTTAACCAACGGCGGCCGTGCCGAGATCCAGAATTCCCCCTACTACGGCTACACCGGCAACAACTACGGTTCCGGCATGTCCTGGAGCCTGGAAAGCTATATTAACGACTACGGCATCGCCAATATGGCCAAGATCCAACGGGATCAGATCGAAGACACCGAAAGCGCCGAATACAAGCACTTTAACGATGAGTATGTCTATTATATGAATCGGGCTCAAAACTACGTCAAGCTCTTTAACTCCAATATAGGCGGCTGGTTCCGCGGTAAGAGCTACGACGGCAAATGGACCACCAGCGACGAGGATTTCGATCCCTTTGAGTGGAGCAGCGACTATACCGAGACAAACGCCTGGAACATGGCTTTCTCAGTGACGCAGGACGGCCAGGGACTTGCCAATCTCTATGGCGGCCGCGATAAGCTGGCGGAGAAACTGGATGAATACTTTACCACCAGCACAGAGTATCATCTGTCTGACGGCAGCGGTGTCATCCACGAGCAGCGGGAAGCCCGGGACAACAAACTGGGCCAGTACGGCGGCAACAACCAGCCCGCCCATCATATCCCCTATATGTATAATTATGCCGGCCAGCCCTATAAGACCCAGCAAGTGGTGCGCGATATTGTCAAACGCCTGTATGTGGGCAGCACCATCGGCCAAGGCTACTGCGGCGACGAAGACAACGGCGAAATGTCGGCTTGGTATATTTTCTCTGCCTTGGGTATTTACCCGGTCAACATGGGCAGCGGCGAATTCGCCATCGGTTCTCCCTTGTTCAAGAAGGCCACCATTCATCTGGAAAACGGCAATGATGTTGTCATCAATGCCCCTGAAAACAGCAATGAAAACATCTATGTCCAAAATTTGAAGGTGGAAGGCGAAGATTACAATAAGACCTTCATCACCCACAGTGACCTGATTAACGGCGACAAAGACGGCGACGGCACTATCACCTTGGACTTTGAGATGGGCAATGAGCCGTCCACATGGGGCACCTCGGAAGAATCCCTGCCTACCTCCATTACCACCGATGATGAAGTGGCGGAGCCCATGGATGACTTTACTTCAGCCGATGTGAAATTTGTGGATTCAGCCGATGAGCTGACCGGCAACAACGCCGGCGTTTACGCTTCCAACCTGACCAAAGAATCGGCTCGCCTCTTTAACAACACCTCCGACAGTGGTTCGCCCGAGTTCTCCCAGAACAACACTTCTATTATCTATTACTTCGGCAAAAACAACGGCAAAAAGGTAGAACTGTACACCTTGACCAATGTGTCTACCGGAACCGCTCCCACAGCATGGACATTGTCCGGCTCCAACGACGGCCAAAGCTGGACTCAGCTTGACAGCCGTTCGGATGAATCCTATCAGTGGGACCGCACCGTGCGTCCTTTCGCCATCGACAACGACCAGAAGTATGAGTACTATAAGTTGGACGTCACCGGCGGCGACAGACTGGAAATTTCCGAAATGGAACTGATGGGTTACATTTCGGAATCCACCGATCGCGACAGCCTAGGCGCGGCCATCGACTACGCTAAGGAATATGACGTAACTGGTTATGCCCAGCCCTCTATCGACGCTCTGAACGACGTCATCGCTGAGGCAGAGGCCCTGTACGCTCAGGAGGATCTAACCGTCAACCAGATCCTGGATATGATTGAGAAGATCAATACTGCAATTTCGAACCTCCAGCCGGTGCGCAACGGCCTTGAGAAAATCGAAGCCGAATCTTTTGATGATATGAAGGGCACCATTATCGTAGAAGGCAGCGGAGATCGGATCAACATTGGTTCCTGCTATCCCGACAGCTACATCGGCTACATGTATGTGGACTTCACCGGCACCAACGGCGCCGACTCCATTACCATCAGCCACTCCGGCCCCAACGGCGATATAGACGATACCGCCCGTGTGGAAGTCCGTCTGGATTCCCCCGACGGGGAACTGATGGGCACCATCTATGTACCGCCCACAGGAAGCTGGAGCAATTATCAGGAGGTCACCGGTAAACTGGATAAGACCATCACCGGCACCCATACCCTTTACTTTGTGCTCAAATCGGAAAGCAAGTTTGTGGGTAACTTCGACTACTTCCTGTTCCATGAGAAGGAGTCCTTGGACGATAAAGCCATTATCGATTTGGAATTGGATCGCGATCCCGCTGTTTATGAAGCAAATGAAAGCTTCACCATGACCTTTAAGACAGCCGATTCTGTCAACGACGTCCTGCTCCAGAATGAGGCGGGCAAATGGATTTCCAAGACTGCTATCAAGTCGGTCAACAATGGCGACGGAACAAAATCCTGGACTGTCAAGGCATCCCTGGGCACCCCTGGCGAGAACCGCGTCATCAGCCTGTTTACCAAGGATAATCAAGGCATTATCGCCGATTCAGAAGTGGATGTTACGGTGACCATCGCGTTGTTTGCACAGGATCCTGTGTTGGAGGTCAAGGTGGACCGTGATCCCGCCGTTTATAAGATCAACGAGGACGTTACCTTTACCGTCACTACGTCTAAAGCGGTGGAACAGCTCAAACTGACCAACGAATTGGGCAAAACCATTACCTTAAAATCCAGCTCCTACGATGATTCCGGCGACAACCGGGTTTGGACGCTGGCGGCAAGCGTGGGAAGCATGGGGCAACGCACCTTTGGCATCTCAGCAAAGCGGGATGGCTATTGGCAGGATTCCGGTAAATCGGTCGGCCTGACCATCGAGGGTACTGCCGAAGCGCTCCTGTATGAAGCTTTGTTCCAAGCTGACAAAGTAGCTGTAAATCAACCGGTACAGGTCCGTGTGGTCACCTCTTTGGGCGTTGCAAAATTAGGCGTCCGGAGTGAAAATGGCCGCGCCATCAGCTTCACAGTAGATAGTTGTGTAGAGGAAGGCGGAGAGCGTATTTGGACTATCAATCTGTCTATCGGTACAGCAGGCAATCGCTTGTTTGACTTTATAGCCGCCGATGAATCCGGCAAATGGCTGGGATACAGCCTTCAGGATTCCATTATAGTAACGGAATAATCCCAGTAAGAGAATTTGCCCCGGCGCTGCTAATTTGTGGCGCCGGGGTTTCTTTTTTGGCAGAGAAATAGATAATAAAGTAGACTTTATAAATTTTGTAATTCTTTTCCAAAAACCATAGAATGGTTTTAGACGGCATGTCTTTTTTGCTTTTTTAGGCTGGGGAAAAAGGATCGAAACATTCAAAAATAATATTTTTTCCGTTTCGATACAGTTGGTGACGATGTCCAGACTACTCGTCACAACAGGACAGAAAAAGACGGTTTTTCGGCAAAATTCCAAAAAAAATATATTATTTGAGGCTAAGTCTGTTGACTTATTCCAGCTTTATGCATATAATAGTGACATTAGTGTTTCGTTTCTTTGGCGGTATAGCTGTTCCTG
>CALCVR010000048.1 GCA_937905915.1 uncultured Eubacteriaceae bacterium | reverse complement strand
ATTAATTATGGTAGGAATCGCTTTAATTATTGCCATAAAGAGAGTAATCGCGGCGCTTAATAGCTTTGGAACTGCGGAAACTACAGCATTAATAATCGTGGTAATGATAGACGGAAGAGTGCTGGTAAGTTGTAGGATTATGGAGGGAATTGCCTCAACTATCGCCATTAATAGGTCTTCTGCGGCATCTAGTAATCGCGGTATTGCATTAAGAAGTGTGTCAACAATCGCGGTAATGATTTTTGGTAATTCGGCTAGTAATTGCGTAACTACAATCGGAATTGCCTCCACCAACGCCATTAATAAATCAATTGCACCACTCAACATCTGAGTACTGCCAGAAGAAATTGCATCTACGATTTGAGGGATAATTGAAACTATACTATCTAAAATTTCTGGTAAAATCTCAGCAAGATAACTCATTATGCTCGTAATTGTTGTAGCTACTGTGTCTACGATAGATGGTAACATATCTATTAGCATATAAGATATCTGTGAAATCACCACCGCTACTGTATCAATTAGGAGTGGCACCATGGAAAGAATTACATTAACGATTTCTGGAAATAGTACTCTTATTGCGCCGGACAAGGTTGGAAGAAGATTGACAACTGTTTCGCCTATAGTATCGGTCAAGCTAGTGACACTTTCTCGAAACGTATCTATTCCTTCGGCGGCATCGTCTCCGCCACGAATCATAGCACTAAAACCACTGGCAATTCCAGCAAGTGCTGGGGTCATCGATTCTAAGATATCTGCTGAAAAACTCTTGAACATTGTGTTCAATGGTTCGGCAGATTTTCCAATTTCAGCCAGGGATTGCGAGTATCTTGCAGTCTGCTTTTGTGCTTCGATTACATCTCCGTTAAGTTCTTTATATGCATTGCTAGCGTCACTATATAGCCCGTTAAGCGTATTGGTGATTAATGCTTGTCGTTCTTGTTCGCTCGAGCAGGCATCCAATTTGCTTTGAAAATCCTCTTCATTAACACCAGCCCAATTGAGCGCGTCAGCCAAACTACCAGTTAGTGCACCTGTTTTTGCAGTTTCGTTGGCTGCCTCGGTTAGCCCCTCAATTGGAAGGCTATCGCCAAATGTTGCATATACGCCTGTGGCGATGGTAGTCCATTTTTGCAAATCTTCTTGATTGTTCGCCAATTGCGCAAGATGGGCGCTTGCCTCGGTTGCCTGTCCTTCATCGCCTAAAATGCCATAAAACTCTTGATAAGTAGCCGAAGCATCTTCCGCACTCAACCCGGCAGTCGTGAACCCAGCCTCCAACTTAGCCATGTTGGTTCTAGTTTCACGTGTGCTCTCGGCCAGGTTGAAAAACGAAGTCGCTAAATTACCGATTTCGCTAATCATGGAACTTATGCCTTGCGAAACGAGATTAGCCATAGCGCCCTTTAAAACCGTGAAACCGTCCCCACTGTTTTTAGCGGAGTCGCCAGCGTCTTCTACCGATTTACCCGCTTGTTTCGCGGCAGCGTCCATATCTTTTAGTGCACCAGAAGTGTCGTCACTAGAGTTTTCCAACTCATCCAATCGATCACTATAAGTTCTAATTTCTCGTGCAGTTCTGTTGACTACTGCTTGTTGATTAGCGATCTTAATCGCTAGTTCTTGGGCACCTCTCGAATTTTCTCCCTGCTCTTGCACAACTAGACGGTGCTGTTCTTCTAGTGCAGCCAGTTTTCTTTCCTCAGCGTCTAACACGGTGTTAAGTTGTTTTAACTTGGCGCTTATGCCATCAGCACTATTCGACCAGTCATCCATACCACTGGATGCCGCCTTGAATTCGGCGTTGGCTAGCCTGACATCTCGGGCAGCCTGTTGCATCGCCGCTTTTAGCTCAGATATGTCAGCTTTAAATTTCGTGGTTGGTTCTGTATTGTTTGCCATAGCACCACCTCACATTAGAACCAATTGTCACCAGCCGGGCGCCTAATCGACCCAGATTTTTTGCTTTCATCTGTCTTACTCTTTTTTTTGTGAGCTTGGAGACGGTATAGAAGTAAAAACACTTCATAAGCGGTTTCCCTCCTTATCGAGAAGGGGGTTAGGGCAGGAAATCCTTCGCAGAGCGCACATTCTACTTCAAAAAATGATTCGTAAGTGCTTTGGGATGCCGTCTCACCATCCCTGCTTAGTTTTTTTCGCTAACACATTTTCCGCTCCATTTAAATAGTTCGGAAAAAATGTTAACAAACAACGGGATAAGCTCTTTAACCTTGGTACGGCGCAATTCATCATCAGTCACACCGATAAAAATTAAGCCTCGAGAAGCCTTTTGTAACCGCATTAAGAAGTTCCTTGTTGTCCTTGATGTCTAAGTCGCCTAGCATACCAAACAAGTCTTCAGCAGTACCAAACATAATATCAACTGCTTCGGACATATAGGTCTTTTCAAGTTCGTAGCGGCCTTTGTCATTTTTTGCATAAATGTTAAGTTTCAATTCCATAAAAAATCTCTCCTTGTAAAACAAAGGGGCAGGCAATGTGCCCACCCCTAAAATAGTAATTATTTTACAGTTTTTAACGCTTTGGGCTTTGCGGTTACCTTGTCCGGTGTTTGAACTGTTTTGAAAAACTCTGCCGTGTCCACTAAGTCAAGACTCGTATCCACATTGATAGCCTTAGCGCTTTTCCCTGTCTTGGTAAATTTATGGGTCGTGGCAATGCCGGTGTAGGTAATCTCCTGGCCGTTTGCCTCGGTGCCGTCGTCCTTAGTGGCGTGAGTATTATCAGGGATGCTAAATGTACCCTTTAAACGCCACACAAGAACTTCGCTACCGTCGGTCTTCTGCGTGCGATAACCAAGAGCAAAATATTTTGAAGTTCTTTCGCCCTCCACCATCATACCGGTTTCTTTGTCATAATATTGGCCGGTGACTTCGGCTAATACATCCAATGGGATAGCTGAAACAGTACAGGTCACCTCATCCGATCCAGTTGAGTCAATGACAATTGCAGGTAAGTTGTCATAATAGTGAGGTTCGGAGCTAGATTCAGTCGTCCGGCTAATTTCACCTACGCCAGCCAACGGTTTGACTTCACCAGTTACATAGCCGCCATCAGGCTCGCTGGCGTTATCGTCTTTTGTTACCTCAGCATATACCAGCCCTTCGACACCCCGGTATTCTGTAATAGTAGACATCATATAACCTCCTAATATTAATCAATTGTTTTCCATATACAGGACGTTTACGCCACGTCCTGTGTGGCTGATTTCATCACTGGCAACATCATACCCCTTACCGCCAACAATAAATCCCGCCTTTTTTAAAACGGAAATCGCTTTTGAAAGTTCTGAATATGTCTTTTCGGGATCTATACTATAAAAATTACAATCATAGTCCCAAATAGTTCGCGAATCAGAATTGTCAAAGAAACCGTCGCTATCAGAAGCATTGTTCCAGAATGTAAAAAAATAGTCCGGGTATTTTGCGTCCTTCGACATAGAGCCTTGGCGAAATATCGGATATCCAAAGACGCTAAGAGTGCTTATAAGCAAGTCCTCCATGTTTTCACATCCTTTCCCCAACCGCTTCTTGGAATAGCTTTTTCTGTAGTTCAGAAACCTTTTTTCGGATGCTTGTCCCGTAGATAGCATTATAGAGCTTTTGATCTTTTGCCATTCTGGGAGTGCCATACATCAGATAAATGGAAGGCATGCCGCCATTGCCAAGGTCAAAGCCTACGTCAATACTTGCTACAGATCCATTCCATTCCACTTTTTCCCCTTTTGCCAGGGATTTAATGGTCTGGTATGTCCTGTTATGTGGAGCCATTGCCGTTTGAATTTCTTGATGTACCAGCCGCTTGCTTTCAATTAGAGATTCCTCTACAACGGGCCGGATATCTTTATCAAGATTTTCCAGACGTTGTATGTATTCTTCCAATCCGTCAAATCTAAGAGTGAGCTTGTTTCTTCCCATCACGCTCCCCCTTTTACCCGCTGAACCTTGAACTTCAAAAATTGGTTTCTCATGCTGATGTTTTCCGGTTCGTTAATAATTTCATACCGCGCCCCATCAACCGCCCGTACAATTTCACAATCCGAACGGATATCAGGCCGGAACCACGTCTCAATATCTGCTGTATCTATTAAAGTATACACATCATTGACGGTTGTCTCGGTGCCCCCATAAGTTTTGAACGATGCAAATATGATAGGGGCGGTAGAAACAGCGGGGAACTTTTTGACTGTTGTGCCTTTAACAGTTTCGTAAGTAGGGATCAACAGCCGTAGTGGTGTTGTGAAGGGAAGCTGGGGCCTATACTCAGCCATCCACATCACCCTTTTTGTAAGTTAATTGTATTGCACGTTGGAAAAAATATGGGCTAAGCGTAGCGTTTCCAGATCCATAATTCCACAAATCGGAAACGCCACGCGCGATGACTCCGGCGGCGCCAGGAGAGCTGATAACCTCCATACTCACCCCCGAATCAAGTAGATACTGCTCGACTTCATCGATATACGATAACAACAAATCATCGTGGAAGTCATTACCGCTTAACCCAAGAAATTTTTTGACGGTTATCAACATTTGGTAATCTGCCACACTTGGTCACCCTTACTCATCCATATTTTATTGCTCTTCCTCTTCTGCCGGAGATGCCGGCGTGTAGTTTTGCGTGATGTAGTCGATCACTTCACACACATCGTCACCAGGAATAGTGTTTGCGGTGGTGCTTAACAATTTGGCTCCTAAAGCTTTCAGAGCTTCAATGATATTTGCACTCATATGTAACCACCCCTTATGCCTTCTTCTTGATGAGATAACAGCCGGAAGTGTCAAGGATCTTACCGTCAACGATGGTCAGCCCCTTATTGATGTACTCGTTGGTGTCCTCATCAAAATACCGCTTAACGCCAAACTGCATGTTGGTATTGATTGCGTAATCTTGGGGAACCCAGTATACACCGATCACATCACCGGCAGATGCGGTGTCGAAATCCTTAATGACATCAGGTTCAACCAATGTCACCGACCGGCCAAAGAAAGTACCTGCTGTATTTCCAACAGTGCCTTCTGTGGCTTCGCGGAACAAGGGACGCTTATTAGCATCCTGCATGGTCAGAAGGTAAGACTCCACAGTAGATGCGGGGAACAAAAATTCCCCTTGGCCACGTTTGGAAAGAGGGATCTTGGCAAATAGCTGTTTGCGCCACACAGTCCAGTCAGCAATATCGGCGGTGCTCATTTGCACAACATTTTTTACTCTAGAATCGACGGTAATACCCAGCAATTGACCGGAACCAGTGCCGGAAATAATGCCCTTGTCCATGGCTTCCACAAAGGCCTCGACAAGCAGCTTCGCCATTTCCTGTTCAAACAGTTCCAGCGTAACAACATTGGCAAGAAGAGTTTCAGCCAAACGGATTTCGCCAATGTTATACTTGAAGCTCACTTTTTCGGTGATGTCTCCAGCTTTTTGTTTTTCAGATACGGTGCTTTCCGTAATCCACTTGAAAGATGCTTTCAATTTGGCAACCGGGAACTCCACGCCGCCCTTGATATTAAGCTTACGAACCTTGCTGTAAATTTGGCCGTATACCTTAGAAGCCTCTTTGATGAGTTCTTCCATAATGGTAGTAGGGATAATAGCGCCAAGTTCGGTGCTTAAAGTAGTACCTGTGTCGCCCCCAGCACGGGAGTGCCCCGCTGGACGTAAGACTTGAACGCCATGCGGTATTCATTGGTTCCAAAAACGTCTTCTTTCTTACGCCGCTGAATAGTGCCCATAGAAAAAGTTGCCATAGGATTCAGGGAGCGTCCTTCCTCGCCGGATGCTTCGCCAGCTTTGGCCCCGTCTCCGCTCTCTTCGCCTTCTTTGGATTTATCCAGCTCTTCCAGCTGGGTTTTTGCGTCGTTTAACTCTTGCCAGATCTTGTCTAGAGTTTCGCCCAGGGCTCGAACCTCATCCGCAGTTTTGGCGCTTTTAATTTTTGCGCGCAGGTTGTTAATTTCAGTCTCTTTATTGGCAATCAGTTTTTTTAAAAAGTCTTTCACAGTTATACCTCCGTATCATACAAATAATGTGCTTTGAGTTTTTCAAGTTTCAACGATTCTAAGTCGGTGTCCACCGTCTTACTTCTGGCATTGTCCAACGCCAGGCGCGCATTGTCCAACGCGCTTTTATCCCGCGCAGAGATCGAGGTACTTTCGTAAGCGGGGAAAGTGACCGCGCTCACCTCAACCACTGTCGATATTGATTTGATATGCCGGGTAGGATAGTCCGAATCAAGGCCTTCCCATTCCTCAGCATCTACGCCAAACATAAACGACATACCGGAAATGTCGCCGCGCTCAATTGCGCTGTATAGGTTTCTAGCTTCGCTGTTGTTTTCTGTATCCAGCACAACGCGGATACCCAGCCCATCGTCATCAACGCTTAACTGCATAGTGGAATTCTCAGTGTTGCGTCGGCTCCTTGCAAGAGGGATCTTGGAAAGATCATGATTAACTAAGAACCTAACATCGGTTAGATCGGTATTTTTAAGCGCCCCGCGCTCAATGATTTCTGCAAAGTATCCGTCAATATCTGTTCGGCTATCGTATACAATTGGCCTGCCGACAATAACGGAACCCCGCTCTTCATCTTGTTCCGCTCGGATTTCAAAATTATAGTTTCTTTGGATAAGCTCTCGATTTGTTTTCGTTTTGCTCACCCTCTCCACCTCCTGTCAACTGGTACTGGTTGGCAATATTGACATCAACATAATTTAAAGACTGCTTGCGTACTCCCACTAGTTCTGGAAGAGGACGTAAGCCAAAACAGACACGTTTTTCATTTTCATAGAGTGATCCACTGTCCCCCAGCAGCCGAACCATTTCAAGCTTTTGGGAAATGTCCATGAACATGAGTTCTTCCGGGTAAAATTGAATCTCATTTCTGTGGGACAATTCGCCATTTGTGAAAATGCCTTTTGTAAACGCCTGGTTCATGCTGATAATGAGAGGTTCAAGCGTCTTTTGATAAAACGCCGCCATCTGAGCAGGTGTAAAATCTCCCGTCAGGATAGGAAGAGGAACGCCAAAATGGCGAAGGATTTTACTGTCGATAAACTCTAAAGTATCTTTGTCCACCAACTTAACGTCACGTGGGAACGGAATGAATTCCCCCTTTAAGTCTAACGGCAAAAATCCATGCTCATTGTTTTCAAGACGGTTTTCGAGGTCTCTAATTGCCGTGTCTATTTTTTCTCCGTCCATCAGCGTGTTATATTTAACGACACCATTAATGGTGAAACTCGACTTCATAGCTTTTGCGACGCCTTGCAGTAATGTATCATTGATAGATAAAGTTTTTAGGAGCGCTTTATTGTCCGGTTGTCCAAACTCATTCCCACCCATCATTTCGTTAATAGAATAGTGATACTTAATATGGATGATTTGGGAATATGGGATAGTAGCTTCATAGTTATTTGCAAAGGTTAATTTTACAAATATCTGTTCAGAGCTATCTTGTAAGAATTCTACCTGTGTAGGGTTCAATGGCCACAGGCCGGTAAGATTATGAGCAGAATCAAAAGTAGGAAGGACAAACGAGTTGTAATTGAAAAAAAGCTGCCAAACGATTTTCTCAATTAACTCACTTGTTGTCATCGCAGGATTTGGATTATCTAGAACAGACTGGACATTACCAGCAACAGGTTCCACATCCTCATTTGCCTTTCGGACATGTTTAGGCGTTAACTTTTTCATTTCAGACACAATAGAATAGATCGCCTGTTGCACAACGTCACTGGCATAGATGTCTTGCCCAAACTGCGAAAAAATTGGGCTAAACCCGTTTAGAGTTCTTGCCCAAGTAAGGTTTTGTTTTTTCTTTTTGAAATAGTCCCAAAACGACAAATTCTCACCTCGCTATCATCTGTAAAAAGTCTGAACGATATCGGCGAAACATTTCATACACGATTATGAGGGTTATTGCCCCGTCAATTCTTCTGGCTCTTTGGTTATTAATCTTCACACACATGACATAGCCTAATCCGTCGATTTCCATGGATGCATTTCCAAGACACCATGCATCTATGGGATTGTTATTGTAGTTGATTAGCTGCCACTTAAGATCAGCTTCAACTAATTTCATGGGGTTTGACATGACGTGTTTTTCCTGCTGTACCATCTCACATTCAAAACCATAGCTGTCCATACATTTCAAGAATTCTTTTGAGAATTTTACATCGTATCCGCATTTATATAAGCGGATGCCATAATCCTTATACAGACTGTAGAACCAGTCCGCCACAAGGCTTAAGTCAACGTCATTTCCTTCGCAAATTGTCAACAAGCCCTGTTTCGCCCACTCTGGATAATCCGCTCCTGCCGACTCATCATTTGCCATTTCAAGTTTGCTTTCCGGGATCCAATAGTGGCTGTAGATATACTTGGTCTTATCATCTGGTTTCATCAACAGAATTTTTGCGCTTACTAAGTCGGTTGTCTCTGCAAGGTCAACCGCTCCAAGACAGATACAACCTCGAAAATCCTCAATGTCGTATGTTGCCGGATAGTCATAGTCCTCCCTAAGCAGCCAAGATTGAGAGTTATTTTGTTTAAAATTAAAATCCTTTGCCAAAACAAACATTCTATCCGCTTTGCTCTGGCGGGCTAAGTCAAGTTGTTCACGCAAATAATCCCACTTTTTCACTGTCCCCAGTGAAGGGTTGGACTTCGTCCAGGTTCGTTCATCCTCCCAAATCTCTTGTTCTGAGTCTTGGGTATACAACCAAGGAAGTGTCCTTTCGGCCATTAGCCCATCATCTTCGCCCCGGATAATTTTTCTTGCCTTCTCCAGTTCTCCATCAAGATATCCATCATTTACAAATCCTTCTGTTGTTATGTTGATGAATTTAGGATTGTCTTTAAGAGATTGAGATTGCTCAATAGATTTTGCAATGACATTGGTTTTCATCTCATGGGTTTCATCAATAATGGCGAAATCAATATTCCGCCCTTCTTTATTTCGTGTTCGGTCGCTTAACTTGAAAATTTTAGAATTATTGAACAAGCAACTGATAAAACGTTGATTCCGGTGCGTATCCTGTTCCAGCGGGTCAATCAATAGACGCATTGTATCAATGGAATCATAGACAATAGAGGCTTGTGTATCGTCGTTAGAACTACATACAATGTCAGAACCAGCGTTCCCAAAAAACAACTCTGTTAAAGCAATTGCCGAACATGTCTCAGACTTGGTATTTTTGCGGGAAATCAGAAGGATAATTTTTTTAAACCGGTCAAATCCTGTGTCAGACATTTTAAAGCTATATATGACTTCGACAAATGCCTTTTGCCACAACATCAATTTCATAGGCTTCCCGTAAAAGGGCGACTTGGTCAGCCTTATGCAATTTTCCATAAAATCCATACGTTTGTATGCTTCCGTTGTGTCATAGTAATACCGAGGATTATCGAGATCCGCAATCAGATTGTCAAGTTCCATAATGAGTTCTTGACCTACAACAATATTTCCTTTTCGAATTTCTTCTCGATATTTCCACAGCCATGTGTCCTGTGGGGCTATATTCTTTCCCATGCGTCCGGCTGTTCCTCCGGTGAAAAGTTGGTGTCTTGTTTACATCGGTATACCTTGTGATCGGTGTAAACCATATACTCGCCCGCATGATACATATCATGGACGCCGGTGGGAACAACCCAAGGACGCGCCGTCTGTGGGCTTGTACCATGCAATGGCCGCCAGAAGGTGTACCAGGCAGGATTCCCCGGTACAATGTCCGGGTATGTAGCAGTGTCGTGTGCTTGATAGCATTCCCAGGTCTGCCCGCCCTGGTTGCGGATGTCGCCTACAGCATACTTGCCCAGCGTCCAATCCTCATACAGCCCCGACACAGCAACCTTAGCCCCGTCTTCCAACTTCAGCGTGGCAGCCAAGGCTCTGCCAAGGGCCGTCACCGATTCCATCGGAGATGGGATATACACTGACGACAGGTATGCCGCTTCCCCGGCCTCCTTGACGGCTAGAGCCGCGCCCATGGGATCGGTGGTGCCGGCCGGCAAAGTGATGCCGTCCATCCACTCATCCCCGTCCGGCTCCATTGGGGAGACCGTGCCGCGCAATAATTCGGCTAGGCTGTCCGCTTCTTCTTTGGTGGGGCATCCGATGACCTTGGCATCCTCATCTTTTCCATATGCCACTTGATACCGGCATAATTGCACCCTTAAGCCTTGTGTCCGGATCAATTGTTTCCACCTCCTGACCCTTGAATTATTGTATGGTTACTTTCTGCAACGTTGTATCCTTGCGACGAATTTGTTACGGGTTTTCCGGCAATATAGTTGTCAGCAATAACATTATGCCCCCCATTTATTAGCCATATGGTGTGCTGTTCCTCTGTGTAGTTGGATGCTGCCCCGCTGCCACGATAACATACGTTTCCGGTAATCGTACTGGCGCTAAAATCTCCTGCTATTCCAAATGTCCCGAAATTGTAGCATCGATTGCCTTGGACGGTAAGCCTACTTGACTCCATTATGAATATGCCCATATTAGATGTGTCGCAAATGTTGTGCGCGATAATGGTATCAGACGCATTTTCTAGCGCAATGCCAGAATCGTTACAATTGCCACATTGATTGCCATATATAATAGCGCTTTTGCAGGTGATAGCAGATATCCCACAATTTGACCCATTACAGTTATTGCCCATTACAATCCCGTTGGCGGATGAGTTATTGAGTTCAATGGCGTTCATTGTACATGCGGCGCAATTGTTCCCGATAATTTTAGGGTTATCCCCGGCAATCAGGATCCCTTTTGTCGAGCCCACATCGTTGTATGTAACAGTGGCGTTATCGCCGGTCACATATATTGCATGCCCGATTGTGTTAATCGACTTACAGTATTTAATTGTGCAATTGATTCCATTTACAGTTATTTCTCTATCAGAGCCAGCGGAACTTACCAAGCTGCCATCTATAGTTAACGCGGAGACAGTACAACTTTCGCCGGTGATGTTAATAGCACCAATATTGCTACCGCTGTACCCCCGCTGGATTACAGTGCTGTGTCCATTGCCCCGGATGGTAATATTGGGCGATTGTACCATAATAGGGGTGGACGCAATGTAAGTACCGGATAAGAGTACAATCTCGCCGCCACCCATCCCGCCTACGGATTGGATGGCGTTGTTGATGGTATTTTCGTCCCCTTGGCCGGTACACAACACATCACAGTCGGACTGCGTCCATCCGGCGGCGCTTGTGCCGATGACTAACCGGCAGGTGCGCACACCTGACCCGCCTCCGGCGCTGATCTGATCTACCAGGCCGCTGTAGGCATCCAGCTTAGCAGAACCTGGTACGCTTACCCCCTTGCTTGCGATGGCGGCAGCAAGGGCAGCTTTGGCCGATTCCAGCCGCGTCAATTGATCTTGTACACTCATAGCGTTATTCTCCTTAAATGGCCGCCAGAGCTGTCTCAATGTCATCGGTAAGGCTTACTGTACCGGTGCCGCTGTGATAACCAGCTGGTACCGTATAGCTTGTGGAGGTTAAGCCGTCGATAGTAGCGGCAACTGCCCCATTATTGACCATAGTACCGGCAGTTGTCTGGCCGTCCGCTGTTACGATGGTCTTATTGGCCAACACGTCAGCTGCTGTAGCTGTTACTCCTGCAACATCCGCATAATTGGAGGGAATCGCTTCAACAGTGACCTGTGACAAACCGTCATAGCCTTCATCGGCAGTGATGGACTGTTCCGACTTAGTGGGAGTAACAGTCTTGGTCTGTAGATCAACCCCCTCACCAGCATACGTGCCTACCACACCTAGGATGGTTACGCCACTCTTGATGTTGCCTGCGATAATCTTACCTTGCTCGGCGGCGGCAATCTGCACCTTGCCTTTGCCATTGTGATAACCGGCGGGGACGGTATATCCTTCTGCCGCCTTACTGATATTGCCGGATACTGCGCCATTATCCTGTACGCCCTCCACGGCCTCGACGCAAGCGCCCAAATTGGCGTTGGATTGTGCCAATCCTAATGCTATCAGCTTGGATCTCAGGTCATTGCGCAAGTCTTGTATCCGGGTAATCTCTGTCTGGATACTCATTGATCTACCTCCTAAATATTGGCGAGCAACGCCTCAACATTGCCCAATTGCATATATACTGCCCCTGATGTGACAGGCTTTGTGTTGTCCTCTTCCACCTCCTTGGCGGTATCCACAGAGAGCACGCCGCCTTGCAAGATAAGCCCGGCGCCAATTTTGTATCCGGGGCCGGGGCCGTTTTCTTCCAAATCCTTAATCCTTGTCTCATGGTCCTGCAAGATAGTGGGGTATGACGATTCAATTTCCCCATCTACGTTGGGCGTAGGA
>CALCVR010000047.1 GCA_937905915.1 uncultured Eubacteriaceae bacterium | reverse complement strand
CAGATTATTTTAAAAAAATATGAGCCAGCTTGCATCTTCTGTGATAATGCAAAGGATGTCGTTACCTTTAAAGGACGCAATGTGTGTCCTGATTGTCTGAGGACATTAACTAATCTTCTGTAAGTTTTCCTTCAAATATTTAAGAGACGGCATAGTTTGAAATGCTATGCCGTCTCTTTTTTGTTTATTTCAAAGACAGGATTGTAGGAGCTTTTCTAAAATAGCGTCGGAAAATAATATTTTTTCCGTATCAATGGAAAAGCAGATTTGTCCTGGCCGGCCCGGATAGGACAAATTGGACGGATAAAAGGCCAAGTCAGCTTGTTGCAACAGGGGAATGTCAAACAAACTGTCCCCTGCCGACGCTACAAAATCCACCTGGAATTTCTCCTTTAGCCGACGGATGGCTTCCCCTTTGTTGAGTGCAGTGGGAATAACATACACTTTGTTGCCATTTTTCCACACGTGCACCTGGGATGAATCCAGCTTATCTTTCAGCCGTGTTATAGTGTCCGGCACATTGTCGCTTTTGGTAAACACAAATAAATCATCCACCATTCGAACGTCCAATGTCCTCGCTTCATCTTGCTCCAGCAGCAAAGCCGCTATCTGTAATTGTTCCTGTGCCGGTTTTATCAGCGCAAGGGATTCCCTTTTCCACTTCGTATCCTCTTGTCCATCAACTAGTAGCGTCCCGCCATTGCTTACCAGGGCCAAGGATGGTTCCCATTTTTCGTGAAACCGGATCCGGCGGTACTGCTGCACCGAACGAGTGGATACCGGTATAAAGGTCATGCTGTGATAAACCTGATCCAGCATCTCATAGGACCGCTTTGTCATAAAGGACACTTCACGCCCTTCGTACCGCTCAGCCAACACGGTATCTTTCCCAATGGAGCGACGGTAAGAATAGATAAGAGTATTGTCCAAATCCGACGCAAACACCCGCATGTTACAGCCTCTCTTTCCTGATAATCAAAAACTTTGAGCGAAGCAAATGCCCACGTCGAAAATCGGCGCGGGCATTTGTTGTTTGACCTGTTAGGCCTTTTTTGGTTTGGGGGAGAGCAGTTTGCGGATAAGATCCACAGGGTACATCGTGAAAGCCATACCCAGTACGGCTAACCATCCCTTGAGGCCAAATCGCTCGCAGCTGAAAATATCTCCGACCACGCCGCCTATGCTGACCAACACAATTTGAACCGCCATAATAATCAGCCAAACACGGATAAAGGTCTTGTTCTCTCGAATGTGCTCAAAGATGTTAAGGCTATCGCTGCGCACATTAAAAGCATTAATCATAAAGCTAAAGACAAACATACAGAAGAACCCCGTATAAAGCTGGGCGGAATTGTCAAAGCAAGTGGCGAAGAAGGGCACTTTAAACCACAGGATACTGATCACGGTCAACCAAATGCTCATGATGATGATCTGGATCGCCATAGGTTTGCTGATAATGCTCTCATCCCTGCGGCGGGGCTTATCCCGCATGTACCGCTTGAGAGCCGGCTCGCCGGCAAACATGAGGGATGCCAAACTATCCATACACAAATTGATCCACAGCAGATGGGTAACCTTCAAAGGATTTTCAATTCCCAGGAAGGGGCAGATGGCCGATACAAATACAGCGGCCAGGTTGATGACCAACTGCATTTTACAGAATTTTAGGATGTTGATGTAAAGGGTACGGCCATACCAAATGGCGTTTTTGATGGAGTTAAAGTTATCGTCCAGGATGACCAGTTTACCAGCTTCCTTGGCTACCTCGGTACCGCTGCCCATAGCAAAACCAACATCGGCTCGTTTCAAGGCGGGGCTATCGTTGACGCCGTCGC
This sequence comes from uncultured Eubacteriaceae bacterium, assembly GCA_937905915.1. Classification (GTDB taxonomy): domain Bacteria; phylum Bacillota; class Clostridia; order Oscillospirales; family Acutalibacteraceae; genus Solibaculum. The sequence continues at coordinate 1,176 of CALCVR010000047.1, read as the reverse complement.
CGGTCATGCCGACTACCAGATTCATCTCCTGGCACAGGCGGACCATACGGCTCTTATCGGTAGGAAGGGCACGGGAGATGACACGGATTCTGGGGATGCACTTTTTGACTTCATCATCCGACATCTCGGCCAGTTCCGCCGAAGTCAACACCAAATCTTTCTCGTCGTGATAGAGTCCAGCTTCTTTTGCGATGGCAACAGCCGTCTCCTTGCGGTCGCCAGTGATCATAACCACTTGGATGCCGGCTTTCTGCACCTCCACTATGGCCTCTTTGGCTTCAGGGCGGACATCGTCGCGGATCCCCACCAAGCCGATAAGCACAACGTCGTCATTGATCTCATCCCGTACCAGGGCGGACTTGCTGTATCCGAAGGCCAACACGCGCATGGCACGGTTTGCAAGCTCATCGATCTTCTTATTGAGAACCGCTTGATCGATGGGCACTTCCTCGCCCTGGTCGTTCAAGTAAGTCTTGGCTTTGGCCAAAAGACGTTCGGGAGCGCCTTTGTAAAAGGTACGGCCTTTGGCGGGGAGATAGGCCTGGCTGAACTTATTTGCGCTGTTAAATTCCTGATGTTCTCCCACTTCACAGTCGGCTTTTTCACTGAGACTATTGAAGGTTTCTTCCCCTAAGAATTTCAGGAGCGCCTGGTCGGTGAGGTTGCCGCCCACCACCATATGCCGGTCGTCAAACATAGCCGAAGTATTTTTTCCGATGCTCAGCTGTAAATTTTCTTGGATCACTGGGACCGAAGCCGCATCGATCACCTGGCCGTTTCCAGTGAAGAATTCCACCACTTCCAGCTGGCCTTTGGTGATGGTACCGGTTTTATCGCTAAAAAGGATGTTGAGGGAACCGGCGGTTTCGATACCGATGGATTTGCGAACTAGGACATTAACCTTGAGCAGCTTTCCCGTGTTCTGCATAAGCACCAGAGCGATAACCAGAGGAAGTCCCTCCGGCACGGCGCATACGATTATGGTAATGGCGATGGATACGGCATTCATGACGTCGGCTAAAATGGAAAGCCATCCTGTGCTAAAATAAGCGTCGATACCGCCGGATACCACTACAAAGTGAATAAAGTAAGCCACTGCGATTACAATGGCGCCTATGTATCCAAACACCGAGATCTGGCCGGCCAATTTGCGGAGCTTTACCTGCAAAGGAGAAT
>CALCVR010000046.1 GCA_937905915.1 uncultured Eubacteriaceae bacterium | reverse complement strand
GAATGGCGTTTTTGCGGTGATAAGGATCCTCGCAGACCATGAGGTTATACACCTCGCCAGCCATAGCGTTGGCGCCGGTCATAATCTCTCCCCGGTAGATATAGGCTCCGCCTACGCCGGTAGATATAGTGATGTAAAAGACGCTTTCATATCCCCTGCCCGCCCCCAAAGTAGCTTCCGCCAGGCCGGCCAGCTTACCGTCGCCATTGAGGAAGGTTTTGACGCCGGTCCTTTCCTCAAAATATTTGACGATCTCGAAATTACACCAATCCTCATTGAGGTTGGGAGGATTGAGAATCTTGCCCAGGCGGAGGTTGAGAGGGCCGGGACAGCCGATACCAATGGTGTGAAAATCATATTCTTGCTTGCGCTCATTGATAAAACCAATGAGCCGGTCTAGATTCTCCCGGGCAGGGAGGGACCGGTCGTTTTTAATTTTGAATTTTTCCAGCATGTTGCCGTCCTGGTCAAAGATGGCGCATCGCAGCTGCGTGCCGCCGATGTCGACGCCGACTTTTTTCATAGTGATGCTTCCTCCTTATGATTCAATGATCACGTGCTTAACGCCGCCCTGTTGGGCTGCATCAGCAAAATCCTGCATCTGTTGCGGAGAATATTTGCGAGGGTTTTGTGAAAAACAGTAGTCCCAATCCACATGTTTGTATTTAGCCTCGGCAAGAGGGTTGTAGTTGAGAAGCTCATACGAAACATCTGGGTAAAGTCCGCTGAGAAATCGGCCGATAGCCTTGATGTTTTCAAACGTAGCGGTGTGCTCAGGGATCAGGGGAGTGCGGACGACTACCCGATCCCGGTAGGCCGACTGGAGGGCCAGAGCTAGGTTTTGCTTGATGAGGGCATTGTCCACCCCGGTAAAACGGCGGTGAAGGATGGGATCCAACACTTTACAGTCGGCGAACAAGGTGTTGATAAAAGGAAGGGCTTGCAGCAGAATGTGACTCGGCACAAAGAGGGAGGATTCCACCGCCGTGTGGATCCCCTCTTTGTGAAGCGCCTTGAGAAGTTCTAACGTAAACTCACTTTGGGAGAACGGTTCCCCGCCGGACAAGGTCACGCCGCCGCCGTGACGGAAGAAGGGAAGATCCCGTTTGAGTTCCTGGGCAGCCTGTTCCACCGTCATCTGCCGGCAATCATAGGCCAGGGCCCCGGTGGGGCAGGTATCGATGGTTGTATCCCAGTTGTTGGGAACATCCTCATGCAAGGTTATTTTATCATCTTCTAAGGTTACCGCCTTATTTTGGCATTGATGCACGCAGCTGAGGCAGCTGATGCATCGCGTATCGAAATAAACCACGTGACGATTCCCATCGATGCCCTCTGGGTTCTGGCACCAGGCACACCTCAAAGGGCATCCTTTAAGAAAGATGGTGGTACGAATGCCGTCTCCATCGTGAGTGGAGAAACGGCGGATATCAAACACGTTTCCTTTGATTGGATTCAAAGTGTCTCCCTCCAGCCAGCGGCGAGTCGCTGCAGCCAAGCCGTGCTCTAGGTATGGTGCGCGGCTGTTGTTATTGTGCCCGCGATGGGGTAGTATATTTTTTGATCGATCTTTCCACTTTAAGCGTTAAATATCGCTGTAGCTTGTACGGGCGATGATCTCATTTTGCAGTTCGCCGGCCAGCTCGGTAAAATAGGCGGTGTAACCCGCCACCCGGACGGTAAGGCTCCGGTACTGTTCTGGATTCTTTTGGGCGGCGATGAGATCCTCCCGCCGCACCACGTTGAACTGGATGTGGGGGATTTTTAAATCCACAAAGGTGCGCAGGAATTTAGCGAATTTATCTACGCCGGTTTCAGTGGAAAAGAACTCCGGCAAAAACTTCATATTGAGGAGCCCACCATTGGTAGTTAGGACGTTGTCCAAAGACGACACCGATTGCAGCACCGCAGTGGGACCACTGATATCCCGGCCGTACACTGGGGACATGCCGCCATCGGCCAAAGGCTGGCCGGCAAAACGGCCGTCGGGAGAAGCGCCTACCATCTCGCCCATGGGCACATGGGCCGATACCGTATACATACCAGTGTGGTAGGGGCCGCCTCGATAGTTTTGATGGAGGCTCAGTTGTTTATTAAAATACCGGGCCCACTTAGCTCCAAGTTCGTCCACCCAATGGATGTCATTGCCGTACTTGGGAGATTTGTAAAGAAGGCGGTTGCGCAGCACTTCGTCCTCTTCAAAATTGGTTTCTAGAGCGTGGAGAAGCTGCTCTTTGGAAACCTTACCCTCGTCGAACACCAGCTGTTTTAAAGCGGCTAGGCTGTCGGCCAGGTTGGCCACCTGGATCATCTGGATACCGGAGAAATTGTAGACGGCGCCCCCACGAGTGACGTCTATGCCCTTCTCCATGCAGTCGTCGATGACCGACGAGAGGAAGGGGGAGGGCAGGATGTCCATGTGGGCCTGTTCCACTTGTTCACAAGCCCGGATCATCCGTTCCATAAAATAATCGATCTGTTTTGCGAAAGCCGATTCCAACTGCTCAAAGGTCTCATACTGGGTGAGATTGCCATAGTCGGGGGCGATCTGCTTACCGGTCAGAAGACATTTGCCGCCGGTCAGTGTCACCTCTAACACCTTATTAAGATTAAACATAGCAGCGTCGCTCCAGCCAAGATTATTCCCCTGGGTGGTGAGCTCCACACATCCCACAATGGCGTAGTCCAAAGCATCCTTGTGGGAAACTCCCAAATCCTCCAGGGCGTGGACAACAGCCTCGTCGTTGAAAAACTGGGGCATGCCGCTGCCCTTGGCCACCACGCGCACACTTTGCTTGAGCAGCGCGTCGGAGGTGCCCTTGTGGAGCCGGACGCTTAAATTGGGCTGGGGCAGTCCCAGATGTTCCTGAGCCTTGAGGCACAGGAAGGAGAGTTCATTGGAGAAATCGTTACCATCTTCATCCTGCCCTCCAATGGCGATGTTAAAGCCGATGGGGAATCCGGCAAAATATTTGGCGCTGTTGCGATTCCTGAGATACACAATCTCGTTAAACTTGAGCCACAAGCATTCCAGGATCTCTAGAGCCTGCTGATCGTCCAAACGGCCTTCGTCGATATCGCGGCGGTAGAAGGGGTAGAGAAACTCATCCAGGCGGCCGGGGGAGAAGGAGGATGCATTGGATTCCATGTGCAGTACCACAAATAGCATCCATAAGGACTGCACCGCCTGATGGAAGGTCTTAGGAGGATTGTGGGCCAAGAAGGCGCAGTTATCGGCCACCACCTGCATAGAGGCGCGATTTTCCTCCTTGGCTTTTGGTATCATAGACACAATCAAATCATGGTAGCGCATCAGGAAGCCCTGAACCCCTTCCATGACGATGGCTATGCTTTGGTAAAAATCCTGCTGGTCCCCCTGGGCGTTTTTCATGCGCTCCAGAGCATCCTGACGCAGGCCACTGGGCCCCATCCTGAGCCATTTGGCGCAGTCAGGACAAATATGGCCCTGCGCGTGATCCTTTTGATTGATCTTGACCACACTGCTGATCTCATCGATTTCTTTGCCATAGCGTTTGCGGATGACGTCCTCCAAGGAACGCCCCTGCCAGTAAGGCTTGATCTCCTGGCGGAAACGGTCGATGTCCTCCTTATGAACTTGGAATTTATCCTGGGGTCGGGTGGGAAGCGTTTCAAATTCATGGTCCACCCAGGAGCTGCCGCTTTCCGGGAAGACGACGCCATACCGCACGCCTTTGGTGCGATTGCCGACGATCAGCTCTTCCTCCTCCACGCCGATCTCCAGATGCAAGAGCGCGTTTTGTAAGGCAAGAGCTCGTTTTAGAATGGCGGGCTTCTCCTCGTTTTGCCGGTAGGTTTCCGTAATCAACAAGGCCTGCTCAATGGAGGCATAACGAGGTTGGGATAACATTTTATCTTTCAAAATAGAAATTCTGGGCATCATGATTAGGTCGCGCATAAAACACACCCTTTCTCTACAATAAAAGCGCAATAAATCGGATTAGTTTGTATTGGTTTATATTGTTTGAGATTATTATAATACTATTGCCCTCATAAGTCAACGAGAAAACACAGGTTTTTAAATGTTTTTTATCATTTAGCATGTCCAAAATAAGATGCATTTTTTGGAAAAAAGAAAAGGTTCCCAAGCCATCAACAAATGGATCAGGAACCTTATGTATTGATTAAAGAATTTCTACGTCTAATTCTTTGAGCGCGTCCAAAATTTCGTGGGGAGGGGGCGACTCTGTAATAATGCCAGAAAAGGCATCCAATGTGGCGTAATTGTAATTGCCGTCCATTTGGAATTTACGGTTTTCACACAAGAGATAGGAACGACGGCTGGCCCGTAGAATAGCACTTTTGGTCATACCATCGTTGACGTCGTAGGTGGCGGCTTCATTGCTAAAGGCATTGACCCCTACCACGCCTAAGAAAGAAATGTCATACTTGAATTTTGAGATGCTTTCAATGCTCATACTGCCGATAAATCCATCTCGAGCGTTATCCAACACACCGCCCACCGAAATTAACTGCACGTTGCATCGGCGGGAGAAGAGCTGAATGGCCTCTGCCATGTTGGTAACTACAGTGACTGTTTTATTTTCTGATAAAATCAATTTAGCGATTTCCAAGTTGGTGGTGGAAATATCCAAAAATATCATATCATTTTCGCGGATGAGGTCAATTGCTTTAGAAGCAATAGCACGTTTAGCCGCCACGTTTTCTGATTTACGTCCCTTTACGCCAAAAATATGGGCGTTGGAACGAGGGGATACGGCGCCGCCATAGGTTCTCTTCAAGAGGCCTTTTTTCTCAAGGGCAGCCAGATCTTTGCGGATGCAGTCTTCTGTCACATTGAATTTTTCGCTGAGCTCTTTTACCAGAACCTTTCCATGCCGGTTCAGGAGGACAACGATCTGCTCCTGCCGCTCTTCCATAAACACAGCATAATCCCGCCTTTCTCCAAAAATCATTTTCTGTCCTTCATTATACCGTCTCCCGGCCAAAATTTCAACGATATCTCCAATTTACACAAAAAAGGGGACGATCCTCCTAGGGAGGATCGTCCTAAAATGATTTTAGTTTGTGATGATAATAGAGCTTTCTACGCTGACATCACACCATTCCTTGTCGCTGTTAGCGCCCAGGAAGGAGAAAATGCGGAAGCCAGCAGAACCGACGTTCATGGTAAGGGTATAAGTCCTTACATCGCCCTCATCCACACAACCAACGACATCGAAGCTGATGTTGCGGCCGTTTTCATTCTCCACCGCCAGTTTAGTAGTATTGAGATTGGTCTTTACCTCGACAGTAAAGTCCTCATTGATTTTAGCGGTGTCGTTTAAGATCTTGGCCGAATAAACCTCAGCAGGTCCAGAAGCGGGAGGAGCAACTTCACCCACAGAGATGGTGACCTGACCGATGGGAGTGAAGGAACCGCTGCTGTC
>CALCVR010000045.1 GCA_937905915.1 uncultured Eubacteriaceae bacterium | reverse complement strand
CTCTCGTTTGACAAATCCTTGCTCCACCAGTTTCTTCACTGCTTTGGCGGTGGTACCTTTGTCCACGTGCAAGACCACCGAAAGCTCGTCTTGGCTGATGCCAGGCGTTTTGCTCAGCTCGATGAGAAAAGGATGCATTCCAGCTCCAACGTCCCAAGGTTTTAACTGCCGCGCAAAATATTTTTGCCCTACCCGAAAAATCATAGCGATATGTTTTTCAACTCGGCGGGTATCCTGTTGCATCCCTAGACCGCATCCTTTCTATCGCTTTTCCCTATAGCCTCCGTGATTGCGACATTGTTTAGTTTAGCACAAATTAGTTGCATATGCAACTAATTTGTGCTCTTTGCACCGATTTCAGATAAAATAACAAAATCCCAAACCAACCTATGACACTCTGTGCGCCATTTGTTGGAAGATATCCCCGTTTTTTAAGCAATCGATGGTTTCCCTTGACGAAAATACCAATGTCTGTTATAATCATCCTGCTACGGCTTTTTCAGAGCCGTTTCTTATCCTTGCTCCCATCTAAATCGTAAAGTATGGGGGCCTTATGTCCAAAAGGAGGTGCACAATAATATGGCAGACATCAAAGCAAAGTACGAAACCATCGTGGTCATTTCCACCACTCTCGGTGAGGAAGGCGTCAAGGCGATGGTGGAGAAGTTCCGCGCTCGCATTGAGCGTCACGCCACTCTCGAAGGTTACGATGAATGGGGCAAGCGCCGTTTGGCTTATCCCATCAACGACGAAACCGAAGGTTACTATGTCCTTTACAATTTCGAGAGCGCTCCTGAATTCCCCGCTGAGCTGGATCGTATCTGCAAGATTACCGATGGTATCCTGCGTTCCCTCATTGTGAAGAAAGACGCGTAAGGGAAGGTGTAAGCATGCTCAACACAGCTATTTTAATGGGTCGTCTCACAGCCGATCCTGAGCTTCGCCATACCACCAGCAGTATCCCTGTGGTCCGCTTCACTTTGGCGGTCGATCGCTCCTATGTCCCCCAGGGCGGCGAGCGGCAGACCGATTTTATCGACGTTGTGGCTTGGCGCAAAACAGCCGAGTTTGTCTCGCGTTACTTCCGCAAAGGTATGCTGGTAGCGGTGCAAGGGTCTATTCAGACCCGCAGTTACACCGATAACCAGAATATCCGCCGCAAGGCTTTTGAAATTGTAGCGGATAATGTTCACTTTGCAGAGCCCAAGCGGGACAGCGGCGCTGCTCCTATGGCTCCCATGCCTCGCCCCGATTCCCAGTCCCCTGCCCCGGCAGCCTTTGCCAGCGGTGATCCCGGTGACTTCCAGGAAATCGACGACGATGATTTGCCCTTTTAATCAGGGCAAAATGGGACAATGGTTCCCCTATTTTCTTGCACATACACGGTAAGTTTTACCGCATCCACTAAAACCAGATAAGGAGGTTTCGCTTTATGGCATACGATAGATCTGACCGTCCCCGCGGTCGTAAAGGACGCAAGAAGGTTTGCAGCTTCTGCGTAGATCGTATTGAGAACATCGATTATAAGGATGCAGCTCGTCTGCGTCGTTTTATTTCCGAGCGCGCTAAGATTCTCCCCCGCCGTGTTACCGGCACCTGCGCTCATCATCAGCGCGAGCTGACTGTCGCCATCAAACGCGCCCGTCATATCGCCCTGCTCCCCTTCATCAACGACTAAGTTGAATCGGCAGTTTTTAAGCGGATTGATTTTAAAAGATCAATCCGCTTTTTCTGTGATCGGACAACAAAAAACCTCTCAATCAGCTTTTTAACTGGTTGAGAGGTTTTTCTTTACTTTTTGGTTCTCAAAGCCGGGCCTGGAAAAACGCGGCGCATTTCTTGCAGAAAGCCGTGGCTGGTATCCAGCATGGCCGACCGTTGGGCTTCGCTAAGGCGGCTAAGCGCTTCTTCCTCAAATTGGTACAAAGCATCTAGAATTCTTTTTGCGTATGCTTTTCCCTCTGGAGTAAAGGTAATAAAACGGCTCCGCCTATCCTGTTGGGCTTGGCTGCGTTCAATATACCCGTCGCGTTCCAGCCGGTTCAAGATACTGTTGATGGTTTGCTTGGATAAAAGCAAACTTTTGCACAAAACACTGGGCGTACAGTGGTCAGGGTATTCGTTGATGGTATAGAGAACAAACAACGTATTGGAGGTAAGGCCCTGCGCCTTAGCCCACCGTTCGTAGATCTCATTTAGCCCAAACCAAAACTCATAGTAGTTTTGAAGTTGGCTTTTCATTCTGTGGTTCATCAATACCCCAGCCTCCTTTTCTCATTCTATTGACAGCTAAAATGTTACAATTATCCATATTGTTTTATTCCGCATGTGTATTTTAATCAACAGAGGCTCGCACTGTGTTTTTCCTCCGGCAGCGTGGCATCACCACCGTCGCTTTTCCCACACAGCCCATGGATCTGCATACTTATTGTATTCTTTTTTCTCTTTCTTGGCAAGATAAGACAAATAAAATTTACAAAAATACAGAAAAAGTCCTAGACACCCCCATATGATCCCCTCAGATTCAACACATTTTCACAACATTTTTACAGCATATGCCCTACCGCCTTGCGGATTCGGGGCCCTGCCAAAGCTGCGCAGACGCACCACAAAGTGTCGGTCCATAGAAAGGGAATCACACAGGCCATCAATGCATTGCCTACGCTGGACGCTTCCCCTAGATAGAAACTTTTTATGGCTAGGAAATAAATTGTCCCTACCAAATAAAGCAGCAGTAGTCCTGCAAAGGCTGCCAAAAAAGCCTGCCAAAATTTCATCATCCCTTTTTTGGCAAACACCCCATCGCTAATCAGTCCACATATTAACGCTGTAGCTACAAATCCCACAACATATCCAAAGGTCAAATGAAAAATATAGCCAACCCCGCCGCCGTCGGCAAACACTGGCAGTCCCACTAAACCCATGGCCAGATATACAATTTGCACAATCACGCCTCGTTTGGCTCCCAACACCATACCGCCTACCGAGCAGAAAAAGAATTGGGTGGTAAACGGGATAGGCCCTAGGTTGATACGGATCTTGCCTCCCACGGTCATCAGTGCGACAAACAATCCAATGAGAGCGATATCCACTATACGCAATGCTTGTTTTTTGGAAAGTTTCATCTCTTGTCTGGCCTCTGTCTTCTCTGCCACTTGCCATCTTCCCTTTCATCCTTTTTAATTCCTTTATATTCCCTCATTATAAAGGAAAAGCCTCATATTGTAAACCTATATATTTTTTCAGTTTACAATATGAGCACAAAAAAGTCCGTTGAGTTGACAGCGTTATGTCCTCAACGAACCTTTTTGCTTTTTATTGATACCCCATCATCCCCCGGACCGAGACCTCTCCTGCATTGACTACCAAAGTTCCTTGATCGGTATCCACTACCAGCTCACCAGCCAAGGTAATATCCGATGCCTGTCCTTCTTGAACAGATCCCGGTTTTATGACTTTAACCTGACGCCCTAATGTGGCGCACAACTGCTTATACTGAATGAGGAAATCATGGGTGATGCCCTGCTCAAGAAAGGTGCTATAGTGCCGTTCAAAAGCGTTGAGTACTCCAGCCACCAGAGGGGCACGGGCAAAGTGTCTCCCCGATTCCATGGAGAGAGATGTGGCGGAGTCCTTTAAGGTGGCGGGAAATTGGTCGATGTTCACATTAATGCCGATCCCTACCACTAAAGAGGAAACTCGATCGATTTCAGCCGTCATCTCAGTGAGGATCCCACAAATCTTTTTGCCGTTTACCAGCACATCGTTGGGCCACTTGATCAACGCCGGCAGGCCAGTGTATTGCCGCACGGCCAAGCACACCGCCAGCCCTGCGATGAGGGTAATCTGGGATACATCCGAGGGTTTTACCTGGGGAAGCAACAATAGGCTCATCCAGATGCCGCCTCCCGGCTCTGCCACCCAGGATCGTCCCAATCGCCCCCGGCCGTGATTTTGCGCCTCCGCCACAAAGAGGCTGCCGTCCGGCGCACCGCGCTCAGCCATACGCCTGGCTTCGTAATTGGTGGAATCCACTTCGTCATAAGTATAGATCTTTTGCCCTAGGATACGTGTTTCCAAAAAAGGATGAATTTCCCCCCATGTCAATACGTCGGGGGACGACACCAATCGGTACCCTTTGTTGGTAACCGATTCAATGTGATACCCTTGCTCCTTGAGGGCCTTCATGCACTTCCACACGGCCGAACGGGTAATCCCCATTTTCTGGCTGATGACTTCTCCTGAAATCCATCCTTTCTGCTGTTTCAGCAGATTTAATATTTCCTCTTTCACCTCATGCTCCTCCTCTCATCCCGATCTTTCTAAATCCAGTATAACAAATTATCCCCCTTCTGAAAAGGGGACTAGAAGCTGAATTTTGCTCTTTTTCTCCATACGGGGTGCTTTGTGCTTCTTTTGGGAAAGTTTAAGAGTTTTCTGCCTGAATACAGAAATATTCTCTAAAAATGGTGCAACAACGACGAATCCTACCTACTTGGCAAAATAACTTGACATGACATGCACAAAAGAGATAAAATAGATTACATTCATTATTATGCATCGTTCTGCTCTTCTCTGAAGAGACGGCTTTGTATGATAGGAAGTCTTAAAAAGGAGGTGTAGATATTCGTGCCATTTCAAACAGCAATCATTTTAATCGTAGTCGCTGTGATTGTCAGCGCTGTAATTTTTGGAGCTATCGCCTTTAGGCTTGGCGTTTCACATAGAAAAAAGATTGCCGAAGCCACTATGGGGTCGGCTGAGGAGGAAGCCAAGAGAATCGTAAGCGAAGCCATCAAAGATGCAGAAGCCAAGAAAAAGGAGTCCTTGGTGGAAGCTAAGGACGAAATCCACCGTTTGCGCAACGAGGCCGACAAAGAAATCCGCGACCGGCGCAGCGAAGTCCAGCGCCAGGAACGACGCATCCATCAAAAGGAAGAGTCCCTGGACCGCAAAATGGAAAACCTGGAAAAAAAGGATGAAACCCTGAGTCAAAAGATACACGACGCTGAGGAAAGACTTTCCGAAGTGGAGGGTATCAAACGCAGTCAATTTGAGATGCTGGAACGCATCTCCGGCTTTACCACCGAACAGGCCAAGGAATATCTGCTCAAAGCTCTGGAGGACGAACTGATTCATGAGAAATCGGTTAAAATCATGGAGATTGAGCAGCAGACCAAGGAGGAGGCCGACAAACGCGCCCGTGAACTTGTGTCCCAGGCCATCCAGCGCTGCGCCGCCGATCATGTGGCGGAGGCCACCGTCTCGGTGGTCACCCTTCCCAACGAGGAGATGAAGGGCCGTATCATTGGCCGCGAGGGACGCAACATTCGCACCTTGGAAACCCTCACCGGTGTGGATCTCATCATCGACGATACCCC
>CALCVR010000044.1 GCA_937905915.1 uncultured Eubacteriaceae bacterium | reverse complement strand
AACGGCATTTGCCGCTTTTGTCGGATATGGCGGTGCTCCCCGAGCTTCCATCTTCATGGGAAAAGGGGAACATAAATCCGCTGAGAAAACATTGGGTAACTGTTTTATTGTACAAATTATCATTTCAGCCATCCTTACAGCGGCACTTCTTCTCTGGAATCGCGATTTTCTAATGGCCTTTGGCGCCAGCGAAAACACCATCGAATACGGCGTCAACTACATGAACATCTACGCCATCGGTACTATTTTTGTACAGATGACATTAGGCATGAACGCCTTTATTACAGCTCAAGGTTTTGCCAAAACCGGTATGTTGTCGGTTTTGATCGGCGCAGTAGCCAACATCATTTTAGATCCGATTTTCATCTTTGGTTTTCATATGGGCGTGCAAGGAGCCGCTTTGGCTACCATTATCTCTCAAGCCATGTCCTGTACCTGGGTCCTCGCCTTTCTCTTTGGCAAAAAGACTCATCTGAAGATCCGGAAAGAAAATATAAGGTTAAGCGCTAAAATTATCCTGCCTAGCCTGGCCCTTGGTTTGTCCACCTTTATCATGCAGGCAAGTGAAAGCATCATTTCTATCTGTTTTAACTCTTCCCTGCTTCGATACGGAGGCGACATTGCCGTAGGAGCTATGACTATCTTGACCAGTGTCATGCAATTTGCTATGCTTCCTCTACAAGGCCTGGGGCAAGGCGCTCAGCCTATCATCAGCTACAATTATGGCGCTAAAAACTCTAAGCGGGTCAAATCGGCTTTTCAGTTGCTTTTAAAAGCAAGCTTATGTTATTCTACTCTGCTCTGGCTTCTTGTGATGATTTTCCCTCAAGGATTTGCCGCTATGTTTACCGCAGATCCAGCTTTGTTGGAATTTACAAAAACAGCCCTCCGTATTTATATGGCTTGCCTATTGTTGTTTGGAATCCAGTTGGCTTGCCAGATGACCTTTACTTCTTTGGGAAACGCCAAAGCTTCTATTATCGTAGCTGTCATGCGAAAATTCGTCCTGCTGATTCCGCTGATCTACGTCATGCCTCTCATTTTTTCGTCCGATCCGACAATGGCCGTTTACATGGCTGAACCGGTAGCCGACTTTATTGCCGTCACATTTACCGCCATTCTCTTTACCTTCCAGTTTAAAAAGGTCTTATCTGGAATATCTCTCCAGGATCAAAAAAAGCCCTCTCGTACAAAGTAAAAGGAGCGACTCTCTATGCATGAAGTAGTCAATGAAAAACGCACGCCTCCTAAAAAACCCTTTATTTTTTATGCCATCATAGCCTTTGTCATCATTATGCTGCTCAATGCCCTTGTTTTTCCTTCCTTAATGAAACAGTCGGTGGTTGAAGTAGGATACGATCAATTTTTGGAAATGATTGACCAAAACCAGGTTAAGGAAGTCTCTTATGACGAATCCACCGGACAATTCGTATTTGTAGGGGAGGAAGATAACGCCACCGGCATCTATAAAACAGGTATCTGGCCCGACGACGGGGAACGCCTCCTTCAGCAGCTGAGGGAACACCCCGACATCAAATTTGAAGCGCAAATCCCTACCCAGGCCAATCCATTGCTCACCTTTATCTTTTCTTGGATTTTCCCAATTTTGTTCTTTTTCCTGATTGGGGAAGTGTTCTATCGCTGGATGCAAAAAAAGATGAAAAATCAGATTCCCGGCGGTATGAGCAATGCTATGTCCTTTGGAAAGTCTGGGGCGAAAGTCTATGTGGCCGACGCTAAAACCGGCGTGACCTTCTCCGATGTGGCTGGACAGGACGAAGCCAAAGAATCTTTGATGGAGGTCGTCGATTTCCTCCACGAACCTAAAAAGTACGCCGCCATCGGCGCTAAACTTCCTAAAGGCGTTTTGCTGGTGGGCCCTCCTGGTACAGGCAAAACCCTTCTGGCCAAAGCGGTCGCAGGAGAAGCTAAAGTCCCGTTTTTCTCCATCTCCGGCAGCGAATTTGTGGAGATGTTTGTGGGAATGGGCGCTGCCAAAGTGCGCGATTTGTTCAAACAGGCAAATGAAAAAGCCCCTTGTATCGTATTTATCGATGAGATCGATGCCATTGGCCAAAAGCGCAACACCGGTGGTATGGGCGGCAATGACGAGCGGGAACAGACTCTTAACCAACTGTTGGCTGAAATGGACGGCTTTGACGGTCAAAAAGGGGTTGTGTTATTGGCCGCTACCAATCGTCCAGAGAGCCTGGATCCTGCCTTGTTGCGTCCTGGACGATTTGACCGTCGTGTTCCCGTGGAACTGCCTGATCTTCAGGGAAGAAAAGCCATTTTGATGGTACACGCCAAAGACATTCACGCCGACCGCAACATTGACTGGGATGTCATCGCCCGCGCCACCGCCGGTGCATCCGGAGCAGAACTGGCCAATATCATCAACGAATCGGCCCTTCGGGCTGTGCGGGAGGGGCGAAGCAGCGTATCCCAAGGCGATGTAGAGGAAAGTGTGGAAACCATCATTGCAGGCGCCCAGCGCAAAAGCGCCGTCATTTCCGACCATGAGAAAAAGATTGTGGCCTACCATGAAATCGGCCACGCACTTGTGGCGGCAAAACAGTCGGGGGCGGCTCCGGTTACTAAGATCACCATCGTCCCCCGCACCTCTGGCGCGTTGGGATATACCATGCAGGTGGATCAAGGCGAACGGCTATTGATGAGCCGAAAGGAAATCCTTAACAAGATTGCCACTCTGACCGGCGGACGCAGCGCGGAGGAGTTGATTTTTGGAAAGGACAATATGACTACTGGCGCTTCCAATGATATCGAACAGGCTACAAAATTAGCCCGTGCTTTGATCACCCGTTATGGCATGACCGATGAGTTCGATATGATGGCATTGGAAACCATCCAAAATCAGTATCTTGGCGGAGATGCCTCTCTTGCCTGTGCAGCCGACACCGCTTCTAAGATTGATGAACGTGTTGTAGAGATTATCAAAACAGCTCATGAAAAATCCTTCAAAATCCTCAAAGAAAACGAGATGAAACTCCACGAGTTGGCAAGGCATCTTTTGGAGAAGGAAACCATCACCGGCGATGAATTTATGGAACTTCTCAATCGATAATCCATCTATTCCGTCAAAACGAACCAAACAAAGGAAGGCCATCTGATTGTTTCAGATGGCCTTCCTTTGTTTCTTTTCGTATAAAATCAGGGCTTCCAATGTTAACCGCATCGAAAGCCCTGATGATCTTTCAAAATCTTATGCTACACAAATCTTGCGCCTTATTTATTGGCTTCCTCAACAGCAACTGCGCAAGCAACGGTCATACCGACCATGGGGTTATTACCAGCGCCGATCAGGCCCATCATCTCTACGTGGGCAGGTACCGAAGAGGAGCCGGCAAACTGAGCGTCACCGTGCATACGGCCCATGGAGTCTGTAAGGCCATAGGAAGCAGGACCGGCAGCCATGTTGTCGGGATGCAGGGTACGGCCGGTACCGCCGCCGGAAGCAACCGAGAAGTACTTCTTGCCGTTTTTAATGGCCCACTTCTTGTAGGTGCCGGCAACCAGGTGCTGGAAGCGGGTGGGGTTGGTGGAGTTACCAGTGATGGAAACATCAACGCCCTCATGCTTCATAATGGCGACGCCTTCCAAAACGTCGTTAGCGCCATAGCACTTGACCTGAGCGCGTTCGCCGTCGGAGAAAGCGCGCTGATCCACAACGGTCAATTCACCGGTGGAGAAGTCATAGTCGGTCTTTACATAGGTGAAACCATTGATGCGGGAGATAATATAAGCGGCATCCTTACCCAAGCCGTTGAGGATAACGCGCAGGGGTTCTTTGCGCACCTTGTTGGCGGTACGGGCAATACCGATAGCGCCTTCGGCGGCGGCAAAGGATTCGTGGCCGGCCAAGAAGGCGAAGCACTTGGTTTCCTCGCTCAGCAGCATGGCGCCCAAGTTACCATGGCCCAGGCCAACCTGGCGCTGTTCGGCAACAGAACCGGGGATACAGAAAGCCTGCAAGCCGATGCCGATGGCTTCGGCAGCCTCAGCGGCAGTTTTGCAGCCCTTCTTCAGAGCGACCGCGCAACCCAGGGTATAAGCCCAGGAAGCGTTCTCAAAAGCGATGGGCTGAACGCCCTTGACAATCTTATCCGGATCAAAGCCGGCCTTTAAACAGAGATCTCTGGCCTCCTCGAGACTGGCGATGCCATACTCGGCGAGACACTTTTCGATTTGGGCAATTCTTCTTTCCTTGCCTTCGAACTTTACATCATTAGCCATTGTCGTGTGTCCTCCTTATATAAGTATGGCCCGCTTATTCTTCACGGGGATCGATGTATTTGGCGGCACCCTCGTAACGGCCATAGCAGCCAATGTTCTTCTCATAGGCTTCGGCGGGGTTGACGCCGTGACGGATATCTTCCATCATCTTGCCCAGACGGACGAACTTATAACCGATGACTTCGCCGTTTTCATCCAAAGCGATGGAGGTCACATAACCTTCAGCCATCTCCATGTAGCGGACACCCTTGAGCTTCGTGGAGAACATAGTACCCACCTGAGAACGCAGACCTTTGCCCAGATCCTCCAGGCTGGCACCTACCGGCAGACCGCCTTCGGAGAATGCAGTCTGGGAACGGCCGTAAGCCAACTGCTTGAAAATCTCGCGCATAGCCACGTTAATAGCATCGCACACCAGGTCGGTATTGAGGCATTCCAGCAGGGTTTTGCCGGGCAGGATCTCGGCGGCCATAGCGGCCGAATGGGTCATGCCGGAGCAACCCAGGGTTTCC
>CALCVR010000043.1 GCA_937905915.1 uncultured Eubacteriaceae bacterium | reverse complement strand
AGTACCCCTTATCCTATTTTTGTGTCAGCAGACAAGTATCTTACTTTAAGGAAAGTCCATCTTGAAAGGCATTTCCTACCTTTTCTCCTAATCTAATGTAAATGTTTTGAAAGGGATCAAAGGCGATAGGCGCCACCTTATTGACATCTACCTTTCCCTTTTCATCCATCACTCTTTCGTCTACGCTGACATTGACGATCTCCCCTACTAGGCGGCAGGTATTTTGATCGTAGCTCACCAGTTTGCATTCCACGGCCACAGCCAGTTCATCAATAAGTGGAGCATCTACAAATTCCGACTTGGTAGCATGGAATCCTGCTTTCTCAAATTTATCCGGCGTGTTGTTTCCCGAAACGACGCCTATATAATCACAAGCTATCACATGATCGACGTCCGCCATGCTGACGGTAAAGGCCTTTCGAGCCAAGATATTTTTGACCGTCTTATGGCCTGCACTCAGACATAGAGAAATCTGAGTGTTGTCGCTGATACCACCCCAGGCGGCATTCATGGCGTCGGGAGTCCCATCTTCCCCGTAGGTGGCGACGATATACACCGGTTGCGGATAGGTGTACGGCTTAGCTCCTAAATTTTTTCTCATGTTGCTCTCTCCTTTGATCTATCAGATGCCCGATTGGGGCATGGACTCCTTTTTATACCGAAGCCATACGGCTGAATATCCTAGGGGCTTTGCATCGGTTAAAGCATATCCGGTCATGGGGCCATCCATAAACAGGGGTTTATCCTCCGGGGCGGCGGCAATAGGCGCTAGCACAAGACTTAATTCGTCTATAAAGTGCTCGCGCTGGAAGGAACCGTTTAGGATGCTTCCCCCCTCCAACAACAAAGTGTCAATGCTAAATAGTACCTTTAATTTATGGAGCGCCATGGATAGATCCATTTCTTTTCTTCCGGCAAAAATATAAGAGATGCCAATTCTTTTTAAATAGAAAAGATAAGCATCCGGTACGTCCTCACACAGCACTTCGATAATATGGGCATTTCCATAGCCGGGATCGTCGTCAATAATTTTATCGGTTTTCCATCCCAATCTCCCGTGCCGGTCAAAGGCCACGGCAAAATAACCTGCCTGCGGATTGGCTACATAATCTTCCCGGGTGATGGTTTGACCCTCAAATTCTACAAGGTCAGGATACCATCCCCCTGTGAAACTGCCTTCCATAGTCACCCGGCCACAGGCAAAAGCATCGGCGTGAAAATCACGGTTGATTTGATAATACGACTCGGTTGCTGCTTCACATTGGTTACTGCTTAAAAAATCGCCTGTGACTTTTCCGTCGATGGACTGCACCATATGACAGATGATATATGGCCGCTTTTCCGTCATTCAATCCCTCCTATCTACTATTAAAGCGCAACCCCTTTACAGGTATTTTGCTACATCGTCCACAATCTGTTGCACAGTCAAGTGATTTTGCTCAAGCACCTCTTGCACATCATAACGATCCAGGAATTCTTTCTTTAAGCCGAAGTTTAGCACCTTTACCTGGGAATCTCCATAAAAGCGAGCGATCTTTTCCCCGAATCCGCCGTCTAAGATGCCGTCCTCTAAGGTAATGACAACGGTATGTTCCTTCTTTAACTCCTGTAGCAATTCCTCGTCCAGGCCGGTGATATAGTAGGGATTGATGACAGTAGAATGGATCCCAAGCTTTTGTTCCATAACCTGGGCCGCTTTACAGCCTAAATTATAAAAGGTACCGAGGCCGATAACAGCCACTTTGCTCCCCTTTTGGGTCACTTCATACCGATTGAGATTGCCAAAATCCTTGTCGATAGTTTTGCCGTCCGAAACCATGGCACCGCCGGGAAGGCGAATTGCCACCGGATGTTCTTTCTGCTTCAGGCTCCACTCCAACATCGCCAGGTATTCTTCCTTCGTGGTGGGGGCCAGATAAACCAGGTTGGGGATATTGGCCATCATGGGGATATCGTAAATTCCTAAATGGGTCACATCGTTCATGCCGTACACCGACCCGGCAAAGGTCACGATGGTAGCGGGGCTATTGTTGATGCACAGATCCTGAGAAAGTTGGTCAAAGGTCCTTTGAATAAAGGTACTGTATACACCATACACCGGTTTGGCTCCATTTACCGCCATACCGGAGGCCAAAGCTACTGCCGTCTCTTCAGCGATCCCCACATCCACAAACTGACTGCCCGCTTCTTTTCTCTTCTCCTCTGTGAATCCTAAGACCGCTGGCGTTCCCGAAGTGATAGCCACTACGGTAGGATCTTCCTTCATTTTAGCCAGAAGGTACTGGGCGGTTACGGTAGAATAGTCCTCTTCCTCAAACCCGCCTACAGCATTGCCGGTGGCCAAATCAAAGGGGCCGCAGTAATGCCAGTTTTCCTTGTGCTGTTCGGCTGGAGCATATCCTTTTCCCTTTTGGGTGTTGATATGCACCACTACCGGCGAGGTACAATCCTTTACCTTTTTGAAAGCAGTGATCAAGGAGGAAATATCATTGCCTGCGTGGACATAAAGATAATCCAAACCCATTGCCCGGAACAAATTGCATTCCGCTTGGCCGTTTGTCTCACGCAACAGTTTTAAGTTGCCGTAAAGGCCGCCGTGATTCTCGGCAATGGACATATCGTTGTCATTGACCACCACAATCAAATTGCTGTGTAGTTCCGATGCAAAGTCCAGCCCCTCCAATGCCTCGCCGCCGCTTAGGGAACCATCCCCGATCACAGCGATAACGTTGCCGGTTTCCCCTTTTACATCCCTAGCTTTGGCCAGTCCACAAGCTAGGCTGACTGAGGTTGAAGTGTGCCCGATAATAAAATGATCGTGCTCGCTTTCGTGAGGATTGCTGTAACCAGACACATCGTCGTAATGCTCTTCATAGAGATAGGCATCCTTCCTTCCCGTCAGCATCTTGTGAGGATAGGACTGATGAGATACGTCAAAAACCAGCTTGTCTTTAGGAGAATCAAATACATAATGTAGGGCGATGGTGGCCTCCACCATTCCAAGGTTTGGACCAAAGTGGCCGCCGTGTTTGCTGAGCCTTACCAGGAGTGCCTCACGCATCTCTTGAGCCAAATCGTTCAATTGTTGCTCGTCCAATTTCTTTACATCAGCTGGCTGACGAATAGCTTCTAAAATCATAAATTATGTTTCCTCCCATGTTAATTTTCCTGTGTCTACGGCAATCTGATACCGTGAAATTTTATAATTGAGCCGTTCCAAAGTTTTGTCAATCTGTCTTCGCTGCTCTAGTAGGTTCTCCCTTTGTTCCTGTAAAAGCTGAAGCCTAGCGGCAAAGGTGCTGTCCCCCATTTGATAAAGCTTGACATATTCGATCATCGCTTCAATCGGAAGTCCCGCGCTTCTCATGCAGATGGCCAGCTCAACCCATCCTAGATCGTCCGGTTGGTAATCTCGAATGCCTCCGGCCGTACGGGATACCGGTGGGATCATCCCAACCCGTTCGTAATAACGCAGCGTATCTTGAGAAATGTTGTACTTTTCGCTGACTTCTTTAATGGTCAAAATCGCATCACCGCCTTTCTGTCCTAACGGCAGTTTTTATGGTAGCACTTGGAGCGCGCTCTAAGTCAAGAGGTTTTTTAAAACTTTTTTAAAACTTTCTTCTTTTAAATTAATTTATGAACAGTCGGCAATTATAAAAAATATAGAAATACTGCAAAAACGCCGGATTACAGCATTCAAGCAATCCGGCGTTTTTTTATCCTGTTTACAAGACCATCTTATCTAAAGATCACAGCTGGGTAAACCATTGCTTCATAGTGTCCAGCACCTGGACCAGCTGATCCTCCTGGATGACGTAAGGTACCATTGCATAAAGATAGTTTAAAAATGGCCTGCTGAATACCCCTCTCTCATAGGCGAACTGCTGGTATCCCTCTAACACCGATGGATGCGTCACTTCCACACAGACGCATCCCCCCATGATCCGGACTTCCCGGATGCTGGGGTGGGATACTCCTTCCATCTCCCGGCGGGTGATGTCCTCAATGCGGCGGATTTTCTCCATGTAGTTCTGGGATTCAAACAGTTCTATGGATTTGAGTGCTACGCTGCACGCCAAGGCGTTGCCCATAAAGGTGGGGCCGTGCATAAAGGCATGCTGGGGAAGATCGTCGTAGAAGCCTTCGTACACCGTCTGGTTGGCCCCCGTGACAGCATGTCCAATGTATCCGCCGGTCAACGCCTTGCCCAGTACCAGGATATCGGGGGTTACCAGGTCGGCTACAAACCGATTTCCGGTTCGGCCGAATCCCGTGGCCACCTCGTCGAAGATGAGCAGAACCCCGTATTGGTTACACAGCTCCCTGGCCTTTTGCAGGAAAGAAAGATCGTACATCCTCATACCGCCGGCCCCTTGTAACAAGGGTTCCACGATAAAACAATTGAGGCGGTCATGGTACTGCAAAAAAGCCTGTTCCAGCGCGTCCAGGCGGGTGGGAATATGTACCACTTGTTTGCTGGGGCCGTAGGCCTTGAGCACAAAGTGATAATCCTCGTCGTCGCCCACCTCCATAGTTTTAAAGGTATCCCCGTGATAGGCGTGCTCCAAAGCCAGGATCATGGTGCGTCGATGCTCTCCCCGGTTCATGTAGTACTGGAGGGCCATTTTTAGGGCCACTTCCACAGCTACGCTTCCCGAATCGGAGTAAAAACAGTAATTAAGCGTCCCGGGAAGCCATGCCCCCAGTTTATCCGACAGCTTCTGTACCGGTTCATGGGTCAGTCCCCCCAGCATCACGTGAGAGAATTTTTCCACCTGCGACACAATAGCCTTATTGAGTTCCGGATGCTTATAGCCGTGGATAACGCTCCACCAGGAGGATACCGAATCAATAAGGGTTTGATGGTCTGTGTAAAGATATACTCCTTGGGCGTCCAAGATCTTATAAGGCGTTTTCATGGTTTTCATCTGTTCATACGGGTACCAGATCACGATAATCCATCCCTCCCCTCCTGATAAAGCTGTTGAAGCTGTCCCAGCAGGACGTCCAATTGGGTGTCTCCTTCCTTGACACAGGTTATCACCGGCACACCGGTCAACTGTCTACACACTTCTACATTGTCCCGATGCATGAGGTCACCGGGATCAAAACGGTTGAAAATCATGCCTCTAAGTGGAATGCCCTGGGTTTTGAGATAAAAGCAGGTCAGTCCCACCTGGTTGATGGTTCCTAGTCCGGCGTCGGCCACCAGTAGACATCCCAGCCCCAGGGCTTTGACAACATCGGCAAGCCACAGGCTCTGTCCGTCCTCCAGGCGGAGTGGACAGAGAATACCACCCGATCCCTCCATGGTGACATAGTCGTACTGAGCGCATATCTCTTCAAACCCTCTTCGGACGCGGTCCATCCGGACGGGATTCCCCTCGGTCCGGGAGGCCAAATGAGGAGATACCGTCTGCTCATATACAAAGGGACACATGTCTTTCACAGGCTGTCCGATGCCTGATCTTTGCTTGACATGCAGGGCATCCCCAGGGATGAGGCGACCATTGGAATCCCGTCGATTGCCGCTCATGGCCGCTTTGTAATAGCCGGCGCTTAACCCATTTTCCCGCAGTTTTTTGAGAATTAGGCCGGTGATATAAGTTTTTCCTACGTCAGTGCCGGTGCCCAAAACAAAGAGGTTTTTACTCATACCTGTTCCCTCACTTCATAACCGAGCCGGCGCAAAAGCTGTAGGTCGGTTTGTACCGTAATGCCTGCCGTCGTCAGCATATCGCCGGAGATAGCCGCATTGGCTCCAGACATAAAGCATCCTCTCCCTTGGTCGGGCAATAGCCCCCGTCCCCCAGCGAGGCGCACAAAGGCGTCTGGCAAGATAAAACGGTAGACGGCTGAAATACGACGCATATCCTCCTCGGTCAAAACCCGGTTGCGGGCAAGGGGCGTGCCTGGAATGGGGTTAAGCATATTAATGGGAATGCTTTTGATGCCCAGTCCCCGCAGGGTAAAGGCTAGATCAATCCGATCCTCCGGGGATTCTCCAAGGCCCATGATGCCACCGCTGCACACTTCAAGCCCTGCCGACTGAGCGCACCGAATAGATTTTATTTTATCGTCAAAAGTGTGGGTGGTACAGATGTGAGGAAAATAACTGCGGGAGGTTTCCAGATTATTGTGCACCCGGCTGACACCTGCTTCCTTAAGTTTATTATATTGTACCTCGTCCAGCAGGCCCAAGGAGACGCATACCGAAAGTCCGGTTTCCCTGAGGATTTCCCGGATGGTCTCACATAGGGCGTCCACTTCCCCGTCGGACAACCTTTTTCCCGACGTGACAATGGAATACCGACCGATGCCTTCCCTCCAATTTTTCTTTGCCTCCGCCACGATATCAACCGCCGGTAACAAAGGATACTGCGCTACATGGGTGGGATTGTGACACGATTGGGCGCAGAATTTGCAATCCTCCCAACACCGTCCACTTTTACCGCTGACGATGGCACACAGATCAAACAAATTAGAGCAATAGTGTCTACGAATGGCGTCGGCTTCCCGACACAGCTCCTCTAACGGTTGATAGTAGAGTTGGAGGGCCTCTTCTTTGCCAATTTTCTTGCCTGCCCGGATGTCGTGTCCTAAGATTTTTACATCCATTCTTTTATACCATCCTTTCGCTTTTAAGAAGTGGAATCAGGCGTTTGCCGAGAACAGCCCCCACAAGGCACAACAGGATATCCCCTGGCACGGCCAGCACAAAACAATACAAAAAGAGCGGCCATAGCCCGATGGGATTGTGCAGATAGAAAGTGCTGATGAGAGCATAGTAGGCCATCCCTAAAAGGTATACAACGCCCAGCCCCGTAAAGTTGGCAGCTAACAGACGTCGGTAGCTCGGATTGCTTTTTTGGCCGGCTATGGCGCCGGTGATCCATGCTCCTATGGCAAACCCGATAAGATAGCCGAAACTGGGTTGGAGTACATACCCGATTCCGCCCCCTTGGGCAAAGACGGGAAGTCCCACCAATCCTAGAAGGAGGTAAACGCAAACCGAGAGAAAGCCCCATTTAGGGCCTAAAAGAAGCCCTGCCAGCATGGTAAACAGATACTGCAACGTAAAGGGCACTATCGGGACGGGGATCTTAAGAAAAGCCCCGGTCGCGATAAGGGCTACAAACAGGGCACATAACACGAGATGTTTTATTTTTGAGCCGTTCAAAATCCATTCCCTCTTTCTTGTAGGAAAGGGGCAGAACCGATTGTCGTCCTTGGTTTGGACCCATTCCTTTGGTTTCCGTTTTTTCCTTTACTGCAATAGATCATACCGGAAGGCGCCTTCATTGTCAACCATCATTTTATTTTAGTTTACAATAAGAGGATGTTTATCTTTTATTAAAAAATACTACCAGTTTTATTTCAATAGTAAGAACAATTTGATAATCGATTTGACAGACTTTTTATTTTTATATATTGCATAAAATAATATAAAATATTATAATGTTGTTATCCATTTAAACATAAAAATAGTCGTTTTTCTCAATGTCAAATGGATGTCATTGTTGCAAACCAATTTGCCCATCCTGAAAAGGAGCCAATTAGCCCAACTATCTTTTTCAAAAGGAGGTGCTTAATAAAAAGGAAGAAGGATCGGTTTAAAAAGCCAAAATTCATGGAAAAAGAAACAAAAAGGAGTGAAAATTTGTGAACATCAAAAAACGATTGCTGGCCATTTTGCTGTCGGTCATGATGGTAGTATCGGCCGCAGTATCGTCGCCCATTACCCTGGCCGAGGACGATACGGGAGAAAATCTATCACTTCTGCCCGGCAATAGCTTTTCGGCCAATTCCAGCGAGAGTGGGCGGGGCCCGGAGCTGGCTTTTGACGGCGATATGTCCAGCCGTTGGGCCCAGGACGGCAACGGTGAAGCCGGACGTTGGATCCAAGTCGCCTTTGCTGAAGAACAAATCGTCAGCAAGACCACCGTTTACTTTGAATCCATGACCAAGGGTTATGTGACGAATCCCACATTGGACGGTAAATTTGAGATCCAGTATTCTGACGACGGATCCCAGTGGAACACCCTCGTGAAAAAGGATTCCTTTACCGACGGGGAAAAGACCAGCAAAATTGTATCTTTATCCTTTGATCCAATCAGCACCCGATATCTGCGCATCTACTTCCCTGAGACCCAGTTCTGGCTGAGTATCTTTGAGTGGGAACTGTATTCCGGCATTACCACTGTGCCGGGGGACACCGGTGCGTTAGAAGAACTGGTGGATCAGGTGGAACCCAAATATGTGGATACCATCCCCTCCCAGTTTAAAAAGAGCACTGTCAACAACTACAAAAACGCTTTGAAGGACGCCAAAGAGGTTCTTGACATGACTGTGCCGCCGGAGCAAGCCGACATCGACGTAGTGTACAATGCTCTGGACGCGGCCGTCAAGGGCTTGGAGGACAATCGCACTCTCTTCCCCGACGCCCTCAAGGCCGAGCCGGCAGAGGATTGGAATGAGCTGTTTAACAATCTGGACAATCCCGATGAAGACGATTGGCGCGCCGGCGACGGTATGGTATCGGTGCCTCTCAACGGCGTGGACGCCATCGGCAGCGGCGACGAGAACACTCCTACTGTGTGGATGTTCAGCGACAGCTATGTCTCCTCTTTTAAGGATCTATCCCAAAGCCTGCTGCTCAACTGGCTGCAAATGCCCAACCACGTCTTCGCCGAGTTTGACGGCGTAAGCCCAGATAAATCCAAGCTAGAATTTGTCTTCGGAGAGGGCGGCGACAAATCCAAACTGCGCAATCCCCCCACCGAGAACGATGAAGGCGGTACTTCCAATGTGGTGCCTGAGATGTTCTGGATTCAGGACGGTATCGCCATCGGCGACAATCTGTATGTCCTGTCCGGCCACGAGGACGCTATGGGCGGTGGTGAATTTAAAACCACCGGCGTCTCCATGGTGAAATTCCCCATCGGCGAGGACTATCAGGTGGATTGGGCGGACTATGAATGGCTTGGTTTTAAAAACGACCTGTTCAGCGATACCCGCATCTTCGCCACCGGCATCCTGGACAACACCGTGGAAAGCGGCGTGGACGCTGACAAAGCCGACGGCTACGTCTACCTGTACGGCGCTACCAACGGCGTCTTTGCCGAGCGGTGTGCCGTCGTGGCCCGCACCACCAAGGAAAACATCGAGAACCCCGATCTGTGGGAGTTCTACACCGAAGAAGGATGGAAGGTCGGCGCCAAAGACAATCTTGACGATACCAAGATCATCACGCCCCGGATGCTCCTTTCCTCTAAAGTATCGGTGACCTACTTAAACAGCGGCATCTACAAAGGCAAGTACCTGATGACCTACACCGACGGCGCTTTGTCGGAAAAGATCGGGTATATGCTGGCCGACAATCCCTGGGGCCCCTTTGAGAATCCCACCATCTGTTACGTGGCTCCCGAGATGGAGCAGTATCAGAACGAATTATACGAATTTGACAATCCCGACGCTTGGTATGTCACCTACAATCCCGTAGCCCATCCCCAGCTCTCCAAGGACGGGGAACTGCTCATCTCCTACGATTGCTATGTCTGGGATTCCAACAAGGACGAAAATCCAAATTGGCACGGCACCGAGACCAACGAGCATTATCGGGAACGTTTCTTCCGCCTGGATCTCAATTCCCTCCAGACGGTGGAGGAACAGCCCTATACCAATCTGGTGAGCCAAGGCAAACCGGTGACCTCCACCAGCAGCGACAACGCCCAATACGCCATTGACGGCGACGACTTCACCAAGTGGGAATCCACCGGGGAAGAATCGGTCAAGCAACTGACCATCGATTTAGAGGAGCCCACCGTAGTGGGGCGATATATCCTCAAGCACGGCGGCCTGGCCATCGTCAACTATAGCGACAAGGACGCCCGCAATTACTCCAATACCAGAGCCTTCAAGATTGAAGTGAGCCTGGACAACCAGAATTGGACCACCGTAGTGGACAAGCGATATAATGCCAGTTTCCAAAACGATGAAAACTTCGATCCTACCCTGGCCCGGTACGTCCGGTTGAGCATCGACCAACCTACCCAGGGCACCATGAACAAGGCCTCTATCTTTGAATTCCAGGTATACGCCACCGATATGAAGTACTATGACCTGGATGACACCTTGGCCCAGGCCCAGTCCTTCCAGCAGGCAAACGACTTAACCCGTTATCCCGCCGAGGATGTGGAAGCCTTCCTCTCGGCCCTCGACACCGCCCAGCAGTGCGCTGCGGATGAGAATACCACCATCGAGCAGAAGATGGAAGCGGCCTTAGACCTCCACAACGCTTTGGACGCCCTCTCAGGCATCATCTTTGACGATGTGGGCAAGGGAATCAATCTGGCCATTGGCAAAGATGTCACGGCCTCCAGCGGCGACCATCCCGAATACGCTGTCGATGGCGACCAGAGTACCATTTGGCAGGCGGAAAATTCCGACCTCCAGTGGCTGAGCGTCGATTTAGGACAGCTCACTACCATCGACCGGGTCATCCTCCATTGGGGTGAATCCTATGCCCGATCTTACAACATCCAGGTCTCCCGGGACGGCCAGAATTGGGACAATGTCTATGATATCTTCAACGCCCCTGGCGGTGTGGACGACATCTTCTTCACCCCCACGGAAGCACGGTACGTCCGGGTCTACGGCACCACCAAGACCGGCAATGGGGACATTGTATCCGAAATGGAAGTATATGCCCCCTACGATATGTCCAGGGACGCCTATGTTTCGGCCAGCTCTGCCGATGCCGCCGGGGCCGTGGACAACGACGACGCTACCGTTTGGACCTCCGACGGCAAATCGGATCAATGGATCGGATTGGATCTGGGCAGCGTGCAGCGCGTCGGCAGCGTCAAGATCCAGTGGGGCGACAACTTCGCTTCCTCCTATAAAATCCAAGTATCCGACGACAGCCTCACTTGGGTGGACGCCTATTCTACCCAGAACGGCCGCGGCGGCATAGAAACCGTCAACCTCTCCCCCATCACACCCACCCACTACGCCATCCAGGACGGTACCCGGGACATCAACGTCCAGCATATGACCGCCCGGTATATCCGTCTAGTACCGGTGGCAGGTGCTGGGGACAACTTCTCCATCTCGGAGCTTGAGGTCTACGGCAGCTCCGCTCTTGTCGTCCCCGACACTCAAAACGATACCGCCGTCCTGGAGGAAATCTCCTTAAACGACGGGTGGAAACTGGCCCGCGTGCCTGACATCGACGATACCCCTGCCGCCGTGTCCAGCCCCGGCTTTGACGTAGAAAACGACAGGTGGATTGACGCCGTAGTCCCCGGCACGGTGCTGACCAGCTACTATGAGGCCGGCCTCATCGACGACCCCTACTATTCCGACAACATGGATAAGCTGGATCAAGACTACTACAATGTGGATTACTGGTATCGCAAGGATATCGATCTGCCCACCGACTACGCCGGCCAGCGCATGATCCTCAATATTGACGGCGTCAACTGGCTATCAGACGTTTACATCAACGGCCAACCTGTGGCCAATCTCATGGGCGCCTTCAAGAGCGAGGAATTGGACGTGTCTCAGTATTTGATCCCCGGCCAAGTGAATACCATTGCCATCAACGTCCATATCTTCCCCACCGGCAAGGATGAGGATCAGACCAGATGGTCCCCCCATTTCATCAGCTCCGGTTCCTGGGATTGGATCCCCGCCATCCCGGGCCGAAACATCGGCATTGTTAAGGAGGTGTCGTTGTCCACCCGCAAGGCCGTGTCGGTAGACGCCCCCTTTGTGGCCACCGATCTGCCCCTGCCCAACACCGATTATGCCGACATCCGCGTCTCTGCCGATCTGCACAACAGCAGCGACAAAGACGTCACCGGCACCATAAAAGGTGTTATCAATCCCGGTAATGTCGCCTTTGAACAGGAGGTTTCCATCCCGGCCGG
>CALCVR010000042.1 GCA_937905915.1 uncultured Eubacteriaceae bacterium | reverse complement strand
CACACTACCACCGGACAGCTGATCGCCGGGCTTGACTGTAACAGTAACATCCCATAATTTTTCTTCATCCAAAGCCGAGATATTACAGCCCTCTCCGATAAAAGCGCCTTCCTCCTCCGCAATGCTGCGCAGGGGACGCTCAATCCCATCAAAAATATTACTGACGATACCGGGGCCCAGCAGGACGCTCATAGGAGCTCCAGTTCCTCGAACCGGCTCTCCTGGACGGAGGCCTGTCGTCACTTCATAAACCTGGATGGTGGTAAACTGGTCGGTAATGCCGATCACTTCGCCCACAAGCCCTTTATGGCCGACATACACCATCTCCAACATGGAAAATGCTTTGGTGTCCTTGACCGTCACAACCGGGCCATTGATACTATATACTACATTCTTTTCAGCCAACTGGCTCACCTCCAAGAGATTAGGATTCTGCTGTCACCGCCAGACCGGAATGCTCAGCAAACCAAGCTTTCTGATCGCCGAGACGAGTATCCAACGTATCATCAATCACAAGGCCCAGTTCCTGGCACTGGATTCGTATCCCACCCAGAAGGATGCTCTCATCCTCCTGGACGGTCGCGCGGCCTCCAAACACCTTGGTCACCACATTGGCGAACTTCATATCGCTGGGGCGCATCGAAAGCACAACATCGCCCTCTTGGAAAACCGATGTAGCGTTGGAAGCGGCTTTGACCAAAAAATCTTGGTAATCAGCCGACTGTGTAAACTCAATGAGGCGCTTGGTAGCTTCCTCAAAGACCTGCTTTGTGATGTTCTCCCTCTGCATCAAAGTCTCCCGATGCAAAGCAATCTCTTTTTGAGAGAGCTCTCGCCGGATGGACGTACGCATTTGAGCCATCTGATCCTGGATTAGGTGATAAGCTTCGGTCAAAGCCTCAATTTCAGCCTTTTCCATTTCAGCTTTGTTGTACTCCTCCACCTCTGCCAGGATGCGGGAACGTCTTTCCTCAGCATCTTTGTTAATGGCTTCTATAAACTTGCTTAGTTTTTCGTCTTGCTGCTGTATATCCATAACGCAAAACCTCCCTTGAATCCCCAATTCGGCGGGGAAAAGCTCTTTACAGCTTTACGCCAATGGCCTCACGGACGTAACGGGTAATAGAATCCTCTTCCCGTCCTGAACCGTGGCGGTCCGGAATCTCCACAATCAGAAGGCGATGCTGGTTGAGCTTAATATCATAGACCAAGTCGGGGCAGAGGCTCACCAGCCTTTGGGTCACTAGCACCACGCCGATTGTGGGATCGTCCACCGCTTCGGTCAAAGCCTTTTTCACCTCTTCCGGCCCATGGGCAATAACTCCCTCAATACCGGCCAATCGCATGCCGACTAAGGTATCAATGTTGTCGCTGATCACCTGAAATTTCATAGCGGGTTCACCGACTTTCCTGCAAACTCAAGATGGATTCTCTCAGTATTAAGTAAAGAGGATCAAAATGGAGACAACCAAACCGTAAAGGGCAATACCTTCACCCAGTGCGACGAAGATCAAGGATTTTGCAAAGTTCTTCTGATCTTCCGAAGTAGCTCCGATGGCGGCAGGAGCGGCAGCAGCTACCGAGATACCGCCGCCGATGCCGGAAAGGCCGACTGCCAAAGCGGCGGCGATGTAGCCAATGCCTTTATCGGTTGTTCCGCCGGCTGCTTCCTGGGAAGCGGTAGCGGTAGGAGTGGCGCCAGCCTCCTCAGCAGGGGCGGCCGAAGCCATAAATGGGGCGGCGGCGCAGAGCAATGCGACCGCAGCGAAGGCAATCAAATTGACCTTGACAGCCTTTCTTGCGCTGCCTGTCTTTTTCAAACTACGGATGGATAAGACAAAGGGGATAGCTACGGCAGCCAAAACAATCAGTGCAAATACGACGTACATAATTTTTTCCTCCTTAATCATAAATAAATGGGGGACAAGCCTTTTTCTCACTCCATATTACGCAGGCTCTTGACAGTGCGGAACGGGCGTCCGCCGCCTTCATAGAACCGGCTGAACATTTCGTAATACTCCAGCCTGAGGACCTGAATTCCGACAAGTAATCCTTCCAAAGCGGATACAATTACATTACCGATGATTGCTGTTATTGTGTATCCGATAGGGCCGAACAGGCCAGCGATCGTAAAGACCACCATCATCATACCGGCATGCACCAATGCAAATGCGCCCACGCGCAAGAAAGAGAGGGTATTTGTGAAGTAGCTCAAAAGGAACTCAAACATCTCAAAGAAGTTTTCGACGATGTACCCTCCGATTTGTTCCGGCATCCAATTTTTCTTACCGGAAACCAGATCACTAAGCGGACCTCGGAAGAAGATGCAAAAGAGCGGCAGCACAATCAAGAAAAGGATGTAGGCTACATTCATCACCGGGATCTGCAAAACCATCTGAAGCAGTACTCCTGCGATCAGAGCGGTATAAAATACCAAACCGGCAACGCCGCTAGGGCCAAATAATCCCGTTTCAAAATCCCTCCGGCGCAAAGCCGAATAGATGTTGAGGATCATAGAGACAACGGCCATTAACACGCCCAGTCCGACAGCCGAAAGAAGGATGATAATAATGTGCTCCCCTTCCATTACCTTGAAAGGTTCCACGCCGAGGACGCTTTCATAGAAACCGTCCAAGACTCCTTCAAAGCCGAAGACCTCACCGTAAATCAATCCGAACAGGGAAGAAAATATACCGACGCGCATGAGAATAGGACCAAGCTTCATCTTCATTTTCTTCCACATAAAGGCGCCCACGCCAATTACCAAAAGCCCTTGACCGAAGTCGCCAAACATAATGCCGAACAAAATAGAATACGTAATAGCCACAAATCCGGTGGGATCAATTTCCCGATAGGTTGGCAGGC
>CALCVR010000041.1 GCA_937905915.1 uncultured Eubacteriaceae bacterium | reverse complement strand
GGAAGATCTAATTTGGGCGACGCCGTAATGAGCAAGCTGCAAAACAACACAACCGCCAGCGCAATAGTAGCCGGCAGTTTAACGGCTCTTCTTCTTTTTCGTCTGGCCAAAGGATTTCCTCCCCTTTCCTCCGGAATTTCTCTTGCTATAGGCCAAAGGCTTTCCGGTTTGCCTTACGCCGTTTGCCGGCGGTTTCCCCGGCGTCACAAGGCATTTGGCCCCGGTTCCAATCAGATCGGATCGTCCGGCTTTGCGCAGCGCCTCCAGCACCTTCTCCTTGTGCTGAGGCATGAACCACTGGAGCAGCGCCCGCTGCATAGCCTTTTCCTCCGGCTTTTTGGGGACGTACACCTCCTGCAACGTATAAGGATCCAAACCGGTGTAAAACATGGCGGTAGAAATAGTCCCAGGGGTAGGATAGAAATCCTGCACCTGCTCGGGATGAATTCCCTCCTGCTTGAGGAACAGAGCCAACTCTACAGCATCCTTTAATGTGCTCCCCGGATGGGAGGACATCAAGTACGGCACCAGATACTGCTTTTTCCCGATGCTCTTGGTAATCTCGTAAAATCGTTTGGCAAACCGGCGATAGGTTTCAATATGGGGCTTTCCCATTTTATCCAGCACGGCGGCCGAACAGTGTTCTGGCGCTACTTTGAGCTGTCCGCTGACGTGATAGGTAATAAGCTGTTTTAAAAATGTTTCGTCCGGATCTTCCATCAGATAGTCAAACCGGATGCCCGATCGGATAAACACCTTCTTCACTTTGGGAAGCGCACGGATTTTTTGAAGCATGGCAAGGTACTCTTTGTGGTCCACTTCCATTTGGGGACAAGTTTTTGGCGCTAAACACTTTTTGCCCTTGCATAATCCCCGTTCCAGCTGGCCCTTACAAGAAGGATGACGGAAATTGGCCGTAGGGCCGCCTACATCATGGATATATCCTTTAAAACGGGGGGACTTTGTCAGCTTCTCCGCCTCCCGCAGCACCGACGCCTCACTGCGGCAAGTCACTTGACGCCCTTGGTGAAAAGCGATGGAGCAGAAGTTGCAGGCTCCGAAGCAGCCGCGATTGTGGGTGATGGAGAATTCCACCTCCTGGATGGCCGGCACACCCCCCTCCTTTTCATAAGATGGATGATACATACGCTCATAAGGCAGTTCATAAATCCGGTCCAGCTCTTCCTGATTTAGGGGAGGCATTGGCGGATTCTGCACTAAGATCTTATCGCCGTGGCGCTGGATGACCGTCTTTCCCCTCACCGCATCCTGTTCATCCTGCTGGATACGGGCGGCAATGGCGTACTCCCGTTTGCTCTGCTGCACCCGCTCCAAAGAAGGGCACTCCTTCACCGGACCGGGGGTGTACTGCTTGGTGGGAATCAGGTAACAAGTACCTAAAATATCGGTCATATGTCCGATATCCTCCCCCTCCGCCAAACGATGGGCAATCAGGCTCGTCTGCTTTTCCCCCATGCCGTAGGTCAGGAGATCGGCGCCTGAATCCATCAGGATGGACGGCAATACCTGATCCGCCCAGTAATCGTAGTGGGCAAACCGGCGCAAAGAAGCCTCCAATCCCCCGATGATAATAGGAATATCCGGATAACAGGCCCGGATGCACTTACAATAGGTGATAACCGCCCGGTCGGGACGCCTTCCCGCTTTATTGCCCGGGGAATAGGCGTCGTCACTGCGTTTGCGGCGGGCGGCGGTATAATGAGCCACCATGGAATCGATGTTGCCCGCCGTCACCAAAAATCCCAGCCGCGGCCTGCCAAACCGTGTAAAATCCTTTGTCTCCCGCCAATTGGGCTGAGCCAGGATTGCCACTCGGAATCCTTCGTCCTCCAGCATGCGGGACAAAATAGCCACGCCAAAGCTGGGATGATCCACATACGCGTCCCCGGTAACAAATACAAAGTCGGCTTGATCCCAGCCGCGCTGTTTCATTTCCTCCGATGTAATAGGTAAAAAGGACATAAAACTCCCTTTCTATTTTGAAAAAGACAATTTGTTTCTGCTGTTTGATTATACCCCGGCAGCACCCGCTTGTCCAGTGTCCAGGGCTTCTCCTATAAAAAAGCCGCTAAGGTTCTAATACCTCAGCGGCTCAAAAAACATTTTAACTTGTAGTATCCGATCCATCGTCGGGACGGTTCATGCTCATCTCCATCCACTGTTGACGGGTCATAAGCACTTTGCGAGGTTTGCTGCCCTCGTGAGGGCCGATAATCCCCCGCTGTTCCAGCTCGTCCATAATGCGTCCCGCCCTGGCATACCCCAGGCGCAGACGGCGTTGCAGCATGGAAGTAGAAGCTTCTCCCGCCTCCACCACCAATTCAATGGCCTGAGGAAGCATCTCGTCACCCTGCCCATCGTCGGCGCCTCCGCCTTTGGGAGCCTTCTCTTTGGCAGCCTGTTTCTCGATTTCCTCCATGATGGATTCATCGTATTCACCGTTTTTGCCTTCGCTGTCTTTGATATACTGCACCACCGATTCCACCTCGCCGTCGGTGACAAAACATCCTTGAATTCGGATTGGTTTTGAAGCTCCCACCGGATAAAAGAGCATATCGCCGCGGCCCAGCAGTTTTTCTGCGCCTCCCATATCCAGGATGGTGCGGGAGTCCACCTGGGAAGAAACCGAAAAGGCCACACGGCTGGGGATATTGGCCTTGATGATACCGGTGATGACGTCCACCGACGGACGTTGCGTAGCAATGACCAGATGCATACCGGCGGCACGGGCCATCTGAGCCAAGCGGCAGATGGAATCCTCCACCTCGTTGGGAGCAGCCATCATAAGATCGGCCAGCTCGTCGATAATGATGACAATCTGAGGCAGCGGACGTAGATCTTCCCGCGTAGCTGCCAGACGGTTATAGGCTTGCAAGTCACGAACATTGCAGTCAGCGAAGATTTTATACCGTCCCAGCATTTCAGTAACCGCCCAACCCAGAGCGCCGGCCGCTTTGCGAGGGTCAGTCACCACCGGGACCAGCAAATGGGGGATACCGTTGTAAACGCCCAACTCCACTACCTTGGGGTCGATCATCAAAAGGCGAACCTTGTCGGGCGACGATTTATAAAGCAAACTCAGGATGATGGAGTTGATGCACACTGATTTACCCGAACCGGTGGCGCCGGCGATCAGCAGGTGAGGCATCTTGCCCAAATCGGCCAAGGCCACGCTGCCGGCGATATCCTTGCCCAGCGCAACCGCCAGATTACTGCGGGAGGATTGGAAGGCTGGGGAATCCAAAATTTCCCGGATGTGAACCACATGCACCGTTTTGTTGGGCCCCTTAATGCCCACCGCTGGTTTGTTGGGAATAGGAGCCTCAATGCGCACTCCGGCCGCCGCCAAGTTAAGGGCAATGTCGTCGGCCAAACCGGTGATTTTACTGATCTTGACACCGGCCGACGGCTGTAGTTCATACCGGGTCACAGCCGGACCGCGGCTGATATCCACAATCCGCGTCTCCACACCAAAGCTCCGTAGCGTATCCACCAACCGGTCGGCATTGGCCCTTAGTTCCGATTGGACGTTGCGTTCATCTACCGACGGAGATGGCTCCAGCAGCGAAGTAGGCGGATAGCGGTAAGGCGCTTCCTCCTGTTCCGGGGCAGCCGCCGGTTTGGTCTCAGAGGAAGACGACGGTATCGGAATAGGCGTCACTGAAGCAGGACTGGGAGCGGAATCGGAGGTTCGTTTTGCCTCAGACGCCGCTTTGTTTACGATGTCATCCAATTCCGATCCATTGGTCTGATTCTCCTCAGGCTCTTCAGGCATAGGCGGAGGTGCGGGTTTCGTCTTTGTTTTTGGCTTATCCGGCTCGCCCCGCATCAAGCGTTCCAGCCTCTCCAGCTTGGAGGATTTTTTCTGCTTGGGCTTTTGAGGCGGTTCCGCCTGCACAGGATGCTGCGGCATAGGATCGTCTACTGGAATATCAATGTTAAAGGGAACGGCGGTAGGACCGTTATAGTCCTCCTGTTCCTTTCTAACTTGGCGGGATTGCGAGGCCGACTGCCGGACTTTTTTCGCCGGCTTTCTGATCCAATGGAACAATGTGATCAAGGTTGTGCCGGTCACCAGCATGAGAAATACAAAAATCAACAGGCAGATAACGATTTTCGCTCCCACTGATCCGCATAGGGATAACAGCGGCATTCCTAAGATGCCGCCGGTCAAGCCTCCTCCGGAAACTTGCGCTCCCTGTTGAAACAATTCCCACAGTTTGGCAAAGTAGTCCCCTACATCGGCGGCGCCTGCCGCATGGGTAAAAATGTGGATGGCGCTGCACACCATGCCCACCAGGGTAAAAGCCTGCCATACCTTGGTGCCGATTTTACCAATGGGTTGATCCAACGCAGCAATGACTGCAATGTAAATCAGCACCGGCGGCCAAACATAAGCGCTGACTCCAAAGAGGCCGAATATTCCTCCACGGATGCCAGCCCACAGAGCCTGGCCCGGGATAAAAAGCATGGCAATCAGAAGCAATGCCACGGCGAACAAAACCACCGACCACGCCTGTCGATGCTGGCGACGCTGTTCTTCATACTGCTTGGCAGCGGCCGAACGGGGCGGCGGTGATTTTTTCGTCCCTGTTGTTTTCTTGGGAGGGGCTTTTTTTTGAGAAGGTTTCTTTTTCTTTGTGGTTGCGGTCGCCATATGTAAACACCTTTCTACTTCTTCTCTTTTTGTGTATTCTAGGATTGTGCCGTCAGCGCTTGGAAAATCGTCCGACCAGCGGCATGTTCATACAGTCCTTCCAAAAGAACCAGAAGTCCTAACACGAGACAGTAAATACCAAACACATTCATTTTATCTTTTTGCACCAAAAGTTCCAGCGCCTTAATGGCAAAGAACCCCACCACAGCCGCCACCAATACGCCCACCAAGACTGGAGTCCAGTCGATGGCTGTGGACTGTTCTACTGCATCCCCGATTTCCAGGACGTTGGCGGCTAAAATAGCCGGCAGACCCATAACAAAAGAAAATTGAACGGCATATTGTTTCGGAAGTCCCAAGAAAAGGCCTGTGGCAATGGTGGAACCGCTCCGAGAGACGCCCGGCAATGCCGCCAATCCTTGAAAAGCGCCGATGATAAGGGAGTCGGAGGTCGAAATAGTCTTATTCCCGCCTCGCTTGCCCGCCCAATGGCCCATCATCAAAAGGCATCCTGTGGCTAAAAAGCAGACTCCTTCCACCACAATGTCTCCATCTTGGGACCAGTGGGAGAAAAGATCCTTAAGGGGCAAAAAAGCAAACAATGGCAATTCCGCCACAACGATCATCACCACCATACGGCGGGTGACTGACATGGTCTTCCATCGGAAGCGTCCCTTTATGACGTCCCTTATCATGTGGAAGAATTCCAAAATAAGATCACCTATCAGGCGGCGAAATACAAAAAAGACGGCAAACACCGTTCCCAAATGCAGCAGTACCGTAAAGAGCAGCGAACTTTCGCTGACCGTGCCGGTAAAGTGCTGCACCAGAGAAAGGTGCCCGTCACTGGATATGGGCAGAAATTCGGTAATCCCCTGCACGATCCCTTGTACAATGGCGTCCCAAACTGACATTTGTCTCCGCCTCCCCTTTGCGTTGGGCCAAGGGAGGACAGTCTATTGGACCGTCTACTCCCTATTTTATTCTTAGAAAGGGTATGCCTTAAAAGGAGAAAACATGAATATAAGCCGGGGCTATTCTTTTCTGCCCACTCCGATGGGAACCTCATTCAAAAAGGAACCAGGAGCATAGCGGGGATCTAGATAACTTTTGGGGTTGGTAGAGATCAGGCGGGAAACCATAGGGCCGTCCGGCGTTTGGACGGCTTCCACAAATCCCGATTGCACTTCTATTATCTCACGTTTTTCCATGTCCTGCAACCCCAGAATGGCCTCAGGAGGCACAACGCTGTAGAACATGCTACTTCGCCCCCTTCTGTTCAATCATCTGGTAAAGGCAGTCCATTGCATCAGACAAAGATCCTAGTTGATCAATGAGCCCCTCGGCTACAGCTTGTTCGCCGTCCAATACCGTCCCCACGTCGGTGACCAGCTCTCCGGTGGTCATCATGAGATCGTAAAAGCGCTTAGGATCAATGTGGGAATTGTCGGTAATAAAGCGGGTGATACGATCCTGCATTTTGTCAAAGTAGGAAAATGCCTGTGGCACCCCCAATACAAGGCCGTTCATGCGTACAGGATGCACCGTCATGGTGGCCGACGGGGCGATAAAGCTGCATTTGGCCGACACCGCCAAGGGGACGCCAATGGAATGTCCTCCCCCCAATACAAGGGATACCGTAGGCTTTTTCATGCCGGCGATAAGCTCGGCGATGGCCAATCCCGCTTCAATATCTCCGCCTACGGTGTTGAGCAAAATGAGAAGTCCTTCAATTTCCGGGTCCTCCTCAATGGCCACCAGTTGGGGAATGACATGTTCATACTTGGTGGTTTTGTTTTGCGGCGGCAGGATGTAATGCCCTTCGATCTGGCCGATAACCGTGAGACAATGGATCATGTGTTTCCCCTTGGCAGCGGTGATGGATCCCATCTGCACGATCTGCTTTTGCTGCTCTGTGGAAGGATACACTTCCTGTTGTTCCTCGTCCTCCTGCTGCACATCCGGAACCTCCGGCGGAGTGATGGTCTCCTCTTGTCTGGCTTCCTTTTCGTCTTTGTTCAAAGTTATGGTTTTGTTACGGATTCCACTCCGATGAGGAGGGTATCCCTGTACCTGAGAATACCACAAAGGACCTGATGAAGATGCCGAATTTTGGCTCTCAGGCCCACGATAAACGCTATAAGAGCCCATGGTAACGCCGGATGGACGTTCTATCTTTTGTTTTTTCCTTTGATTCTTCTTGGATTTTCCCAAAAAAATCGCCTCCCTTTCCCCTATTGTTACCGGGGAAAGGGAGGGTCATTCATGATCCAATCGATGATTGGGCTGTTTGTTTCGTGTTTGCCTTATCTTGGCCTAGACCGGAAGATTCCCCTTCCTCTTTTCCAATCTCTTTTTCCAAAGCGATCCGGGCATTTGCCAGCATCAGCTTGATGCGGTTTTCTTGATTGATGCGGGTGGCGCCGGGGTCATAGTCGATGGCCACGATGTTTGCCTGAGGATTATTCTCCTTGATCTTGCGGATCATACCCTTGCCGGCCACGTGATTGGGCAGGCAGCCAAAGGGCTGGGTACAGACAATATTGGGAGTGCCGGATTTCACAAGCTCCAGCATCTCACCGGTTAAAAGCCATCCCTCTCCCATTTTATTGCCGTAACCTAAATACCCCTTCACCAACTCATGAAGATGGCTGAAAGGTTCAGGAGCCCGGAACTGGGGATGTTTCTTTACCACGTCGATGAGAGCCTGCTGGCATTTTCCCACATATTTTTGCAATGCGCCGGCGATTACCTTTTTCAGCTTATAGCCGCCGTAAATGCCTACATCTTCTACACGGTTGTTGATTTTAAAAATAACAAAATCTAAAAGCCCAGGTACAACCGGTTCGCAGTCCTCCGACAGAAGGAATTCCTCCAGGTTATTGTTGCCCAAGGGAGAGTATTTGATGTAGATCTCCCCCACCACGCCGACCCGCACCTTCGGCACGCGATTGACCGGAATGGAGGCAAAATCAGCGGCGATTAATTCCATATTCTCGACTACTTTTTTGTACCGCAAAGTGGACGTATCCTTAAACTCATTGGTGAGCCGGTCCTCCCACTCATGGATCTTTTGATCGGTAGTGCCTTTGACGATCTCATAAGGCCGGCACTGATTGGCTAGCAGTACGATGAGATCGCCGTACACGATGGAATACACAAACTGGCGGATTAGGGTCAATGTAAAACTAAATCCTGGATTTTTTTCCAGTCCCGACAGGTTGATGGACACCACCGGCACATAGTCGTATCCCGCCTTAACGAGGGCTTTTCGCAGCAGATGTATGTAGTTGGAAGCGCGGCATCCGCCGCCGGTCTGGGTGATGAGAAGTCCTACTTTATGGGGATCGTATTTGCCTGATTCAATGGCGTCGATCAGCTGGCCGATGACCAGCAGAGCAGGATAACAGGTGTCATTATGGACGTATTTCAATCCTTCGTCCACAATGCCGCGGTGGTTGCTTGTGAGCATATCCACCTTATAGCCGTTCATCTCCATACATTTGCGCATCATGTTAAAATGCACCGGGAGCATCTGCGGCATGAGGAGGGTATATTCCTCCTTCATCTCTTTGGTAAACAAAAGACGTCCATCTTTGTCGTACACCAATTCTGCCACTATTTGGCCTCCTTCCTTGCCTGCATGGCTGCCAGCAGGCTGCGGATTCGAATCTTAACAGCGCCCAGATTGTTGATCTCGTCAATCTTGAGCTGGGTGTATAATTTACCGCCTTTTTCCAAAATATCCCGCACCTCATCGGTGGTGATGGCGTCGATGCCGCAGCCAAAAGACACCAGTTGAATGAGCTGCATGTCCGGCTGGGTCAGCACATACCGGGCGGCGGAATACAGGCGGGAATGATAGGTCCATTGGTTGAGCACGTGCTGTGCCTGGTAGGGCATGTGATGGGCCACACAGTCCTCGCTGATGACCACTAGGCCAAAGGAGGCGATCATCTGGTCAATACCGTGATTGATCTCCGGATCTATGTGATAAGGACGGCCGGACAGCACGATAATGGGCATATTATGTGCCCGAGCATAGTCGATATACTCCTGGCCTTTCTGACGGATGTCCTCTAACCACTGATGATAAGCGTCATAAGCAGCTTTGGAAGCCTCCTTGACCTCCCTGGCAGGGATACCAAACTGCTCACCAAAATACTCCACAGCCCGTTTTGTAAAGTCCTTAGGCCGGTGAAGGCCGAAGTAGGGCATCAGGAACCGGACGTTCTTGAGTTTCTCAATGTTGGCGTCCAACAGTTCGGGGTAATAGGCTACCACCGGACAGTTATAGTTGTTGTCACCTTTGTGTTCATTAAAATTGTAGGGCATGCAGGGATAAAAGATGGTGGTGACACCGTCGTCCAACAGGCCCTCAATGTGGCCGTGCATCAGCTTGGCGGGATAACACACCGTGTCCGACGGAATGGGATACTGGCCTTTGGCGTACAACTCCCGACTGGATTCCGGGGACAAAACCACTTCAAAACCCAGTTTGGTGAAAAAGGTATGCCAAAAGGGAAGGTTTTCGTACATATTAAGCCCCATGGGAAGGCCGATCTTACCCCGTTTTCCCGGCACCCCCTTGAGTTCCCTCAGGCGCTTGTATTTATACTGGTAGATGTTGGGGATATCTTTGGCCTTCCCCTTGCCTAAGGGACGTTCACACCGGTTGCCGGAGATAAACCGGCGGCCGCCTCCAAACTGGTTGATGGTCAAATGGCAGTTGTTGCCGCACAGGCCGCAGTTGACCGATTTGGAAGTGTAAGAGAATTCTTTTAATTCCTGGGCCGAAAGAAGATCCGACCGCTCTTTTCCTAAGTCCCGGGCGTACAGGGCCGCGCCAAAGGCGCCCATGAGCCCCGCGATGGTGGGTCGGATGACCTCCACTCCCAGTTCCTTTTCAAAGGAACGGAGCACGGCGTCGTTCAGGAAGGTGCCGCCTTGAACTACCACATGCCGTCCCAAATCGGAGGCGCTGGCCACGCGGATCACCTTATAAATGGCGTTCTTGACTACGCTGATGGAGAGGCCCGCCGAGATATCGTCCACCCCGGCGCCCTCCTTCTGGGCCTGCTTGACCGACGAATTCATAAACACCGTGCAGCGGGATCCCA
>CALCVR010000040.1 GCA_937905915.1 uncultured Eubacteriaceae bacterium | reverse complement strand
AACGACTCGATCTCTGAGCGAACATCATTGGCCAACTGACCGATGATGGGACGCTCCTCTGAAGAAAGTTTACCCATCTGTTTTAAAATAGAGGTAAGCTCTCCCTTTTTTCCCAGGAAATAAACCCGCAATTCATCCAAAGCCTTGCGGTCTTTGACCTCCTGGAGCCGGGATTTTGCTGCTTCCCGGATGCTTTCCAGCTTTTCTCTCATTTTTGATTCACCTCTCACACAAATAAAAACGACCGTAACAAGCGGATGATTAAGATAAACTTCAAATAAAAAAGCCCGCCCAATCATCCCACAAAATCGGGACGAAGGCGAGCCTCCGCGGTACCACCCAATGTTCCTGCCTTTTCTCACAGCACTTAAAAAGGCAAGCTCTTAACTAGCAGCTTATAACGGAGCCATCCGTCGCGCCCTACTCAAATACAAAAAAATCGTATCCTTCAGCCGCGCCGCTCAGAAGTGAACTTCAGATGCCCCAACACATAAATGCCCTTCCAGCCGATGGATCATTCTCTCTACCGCGTGCTTTTCAAAAGCAACCTACTCTCTTCCTCACAGCGTTATCTTCTTTTTACTATAACACCGAACCTCAAAAATTGCA
Organism: uncultured Eubacteriaceae bacterium; assembly: GCA_937905915.1. Taxonomy (GTDB): domain Bacteria; phylum Bacillota; class Clostridia; order Oscillospirales; family Acutalibacteraceae; genus Solibaculum. The sequence continues at coordinate 1,854 of CALCVR010000040.1, read as the reverse complement.
AGACAAAGCATGAGCAAAATGCTATAATGGCTATAATAAAACGAAAGATCGAAATAGAAGGGGAGGAGAACTACTTTGTATACGGTTGGAATCGATATGGTGGAGATTGAGCGGATCCGGCGCTGTATGCGGCATGATGGATTTTGCCATCGCATCCTTGGTGAAGAGGAGTATCGTCAGTTGGAAAAGCGTGGTATGCCAGTACAAAGTATTGCGGCATCCTTTTGCGCCAAAGAGGCTTTTTCCAAAGCCATGGGAACTGGAATCTGCGGTTTTTCTCTCAAAGAAGTACAGCTTTTGCGTCTTCCAAACGGCAAACCCTATCTCTCTTTCACCGGCCGTGCCAAAGCGATGGTGCAACCCACAGGGTTAGAATTTGCCGTCAGCATTACCCATACCAAGCAATACGCTGCCGCTGTGGTTGTGGCATCCCGGGAGGTGGAAGTATGAATATCTATAACGCCAAACAAACAAGAGAAATCGAAGCAGCTGTCTTTTCATCTGGTGTTTCTTATCTTCAAATGATGGAACAGGCCGGTCAAGCCGTAGCCGAACATGTGCTTAATAAGAATAAGGAGGTGTCGTACAAAAATAAAGTCGTTATCTTATGTGGACGTGGTAACAACGGCGGAGACGGTCTGGTAGTTGCCCGCCGTCTGTGTCTAGAAGGATGGGACGTATCGGTTATTTTTCCAGGCGGGATATCCAAAACATCCGATTCGGTGTATATGTTAGAACAACTGAAACAACTCTCTATTTTTATTTTGGACCCGTCCAGTTCGCCTGACCAGGAAGAAATATGCTTTTCCCTTATTCGATCGGCTCAATGGATTGTAGACGCTTTGTTTGGGATTGGATTTCACGGTACCATAGGCGATCCTTATAGCCGGTACATAAAGGCAGTCGAAGAAAACAGCTCCGCCACGGTAGTATCCATTGATATTCCAAGCGGTGCTCATTGTGACACCGGGTGTGTCCAGGGGCCTTGTATTAAGGCACATCATACCATTACATTTTTCACCTATAAGCCTGCCCATCTCATTTATCCCGCCGCTGAGTATTGTGGGAAAGTTTTTGTGAAGCCTCTTTTTGATATCCATGCCTTAGGGCAATCTATTTCAACTTCACAGTATAATTTTTCTTTTGAAGAAGTTAAGAAGTGGTTTCCGACTCGTCATGCTAATTCCCACAAAGGTGCTTTTGGGAAATTACTATGCCTTTGCGGAAAAGTAGGTATGACAGGCGCTGCTGAGTTGTCTGCCAAAGCGGCTATGCGGTGCGGTGTCGGTCTCACCTATCTTATAACGCCAAAAGACGCCTGCTCCGCGCTTTCCTGTAAACTCACCGAACCGGTGCTTATTCCTTTGGATCAAAGTCCAGAAGGCACCTTGTCTCAGCAATCCATTCCCGCAATTTTAGAGCAGCTTTCTTCCGCTTCTGCATGCTTAATCGGCTGCGGTATGGGGGATACCCTCCACACTCAGGACATTCTGGAAGCAGTCCTTCAGCATGCAAAATGTCCTGTCGTCATAGATGCCGATGGAATAAATGCCTTGAGCCATCATATAGATAGAATAAAGCAATCGACAGCATCGATCATTTTGACTCCGCATCCCGGGGAAATGGCCCGGTTGACTGGTAAACCCATCGCTGAGATTCAGGCAAATCGTCTCCGTACAGCCAAAGAATTCGTACAGGAATTCTCCGTTACCTTGGTTCTAAAAGGAGCGGGAACTATTGTTGCCACACCGGATGGCCGAGTTTGGATCAATTCGACCGGTAATCCCGGCATGGCCAAAGGCGGATCAGGAGATGTACTGGCCGGAATGGCGGCCGCTTTTGTGGCACAAGGAA
>CALCVR010000039.1 GCA_937905915.1 uncultured Eubacteriaceae bacterium | reverse complement strand
CCGCCTGATCTGCATCTCCTTGGACGCCGCCAAACAATTGAATTCCCGCTTGCGCCAATGCGTTTTTGGCGCCTCCGCCGATTCCTCCGCAAATAAGGGTATCTACGCCGTGAGCCTGTAAGAATCCTGCCAACGCGCCGTGTCCGCTTCCATTGGTATCCACTACCTTCGCTTTGGTGACAGCGTTATCCTCTACCTCATAGATCTTAAAGTGTTCGGAATGTCCAAAATGTTGAAATACTTCTCCGTTTTCATAAGTGACTGCGATTTTCATAACCATCTATCCTTTCTTTCATAAAATACATGTTTACACTCGTGGATGTTTTCCACAGCATTTGTGACAAGAACAATTTCCATTGTCCCCATCGCAAAGAACGTAATCTCCACCCTCAATGAGAAGTTCTCGGCCTTCCACCAGACATTGAGCCAACTTTTTACGAGCTTCCGCATAGATGGCTTGAACCGTTGTCCGCGCTACCTCCATCCGCTGGGCGCATTGCTGCTGGCTCAAACCTTCCAGATCGATGAGACGGATGGTTTCAAACTCATCCAATGCCATAACCATAGGGGGATGGGCACCTATCCCATGGTCCAACGACCCAAACCGGCGGCAATTGGGCAATGCACAAATTCTTCTTCTTTTGCATGGCCTCGGCATGGCATCACCTCTTTTTTGACATATGCCAAAAACATGATTCTATTATAATTTAGTTTCCGGCATATGTCAACTACTCTATTAGAAAGTTTTTTTGATTTTCCAACAATCTTTTAGATTCCGTCAATTGGAGGGAAATCCCTTCGGCATCGTTCTATGATCTTACGATAAATCGGAAGCATATCCGGCTCAGTTACCCTTTGTTCTAATTCTTTTATGGGAATCCATCCCACTGCACTGTTTTCCTCCGGCCTTATTGTAAGCGCTTGTTCCTCCGGCGCCCAAAAAGCATAGGTTAGATTAAGATGAAGGTGCGCACCTATGTACTGCCCCTTTTTATAATGTCCTACAACAGGTAAAATCTCCAAAGACACCGCATGGCCGCTTATAGGAATAAGCTCTACGATGCCGGATTCTTCCTCCACCTCTTTTTTCGCTACCTGTAAGAGATTTTCTTCTCCATCGGCATGGCCTCCCAGCCAGGCCCAACTCCTGTAGATGTTGTGATAGGCCATCAGTACCTTGTCTATGGCCGGGGAAAACACCATCGCTGAACTGGTCATATGCGCAACGTCATTCTCCCTGGTTAAAATATTTCCTCGAAAAAGATCCAGCAGAAAAAGCAGACGAAGCCGGTCCTTCTCCTCCTGCTCCCCATATGGCTGCAATTTGAGTATTTCGTTTTTAATCCAATCGGTCATATATTTTATCTCCTTTCCTAATTTGTCATTTTGGGATTGAAGAAAAAAGGGCCGTGATAGAGTAAATTCCATCACATGGCCCTTTTGCATATTCCTTTTTATTTTGCCAATAAGAAATAGCCCAACACGATAAGCCCCAGCACGATGCGATAGTATCCAAATGCTTTGAAATCGTGCTTTTTGATATAGCCCATAAGGAACTTAATGGCCGCTACCGACACGGCAAACGCTACCACCATGCCGACAAGAAGGATGCCTAATTCTGTACCTGTAAAGTCAAGTCCAAATTTTACGATTTTGAGAAGGCTGGCGCCAAACATAACCGGAATGGCTAAAAAGAAAGTAAACTCTGCTGCCACAGTCCGGGAGGTACCGATTAAAATGGCTCCCACAATAGTGGCTCCCGACCGAGAGGTACCGGGAATCAACGCCAAAACCTGAAAGATGCCGATAAATAAGGCCGTTCGATAGGTTAAACTCTGGAGGGAAGAGATCCTTGGTTTACGGTGACGATTGTACTGTTCGATGACAATAAATAAAATGCCGTATAAGATCAAAGTAATGGCTACGGTTTGATAGTTGTAAAAGATTTCATTGATCTGGTCGTCAAACAAAAGACCAATGATGGCAGCCGGCACACAAGCTACCAATACTTTGCCCCAAAGATTAAAAGTCTCCTTTTTTTGAATCGATGTCTTTTTGGGAGAAAAAGGATTAAGCTTATGAAAATAAAGCACTACTACCGCTAAAATCGCTCCTAGCTGGATAACAACTAAAAACATTTCTTTGAATTCCGGTGTGACGTTGAGATGAATAAATTCATCGGCCAAAATCATATGTCCCGTGCTACTAATGGGTAGCCATTCTGTGATGCCCTCGATGATTCCCAAAATCACCGCCTTAATAAAATCCCATATTACCATCATTGCATTTTCCTCCCTAATCCGTAATCTTTATTATTTCACTTTCGTATCCGTCGATTCCATTGCATTTCCTATTTGATCGTTATCATCCCCCATCTTATCCTAGCAGTTGCCATTGACTGGAATAGTATATCATATTCTTTCCTTGCGCTGCAACTATAGGAACCTTTCCCTTTATAAAAAAGATTCTGTAGACGTCTCACAAAAAATTCGTCTACAGAATCCTTTAAAAATAAAAAACAAAACTTTGACGTATGGCCCGGATAGCAGACGGTTAAGCATGGGGGACGCTCAAAGTAAGCCGCTATCCGAGTCTACGCCAAAAATAATAGGGGATAACAAAAAATGAGGAAGAAACTATATTTCCATGCTAAAAACAAAATAGAAAAATTAGACATGCAACATTTTTATCAGCTTTAGATTATAAAATTTATAAAAAATTAGAAGTTATTTGCTAAAAATTACAGATAT
>CALCVR010000038.1 GCA_937905915.1 uncultured Eubacteriaceae bacterium | reverse complement strand
GAAAGGTAGTGGATCAAATGTCCATGTCACACCTGGTTACACAATGACCCTATGTAGCTTTAACATATATGATACAATTGATGGGATTTACGATTTTATTTTAGGGTGGTAAAAGATGAAAAAAATATTTTCTATTTTTGTGTTATTAGTCGTCGTAACAACATTAGGATATTTATCCGTTTCTGCCAATGAGCTCGGTATGGAGAGAGTAGAGGAAGAATACCATGGCGCTGCCAAAGCAATCAGTATCTCAACCGATTCTGAAGGAAATGTTGCTCTGTATTTTGACGATGATGTCATCAATGTTTACCATCCAGATGGAACATTCTTTTACGGATTAAAGATGGATGTAGATTCTTATGTCTGCGATTTTGATTCAGAGGATAATCTCATCGTCTTTACTGCCAAGGGGGATTACATCTATTACTTTAATTCAAAAGGCGAATGTGTCAAACAAGTATATAAAGATGATTTCATGGATCCTGGCACTCTTGACAAGTATTACCGAGAAAGGATGAAGGTTCGCAAGATTAAAGGGGATGGATTCCAGTATATTTTGGAGGCATCCTATGGCAAAACCAAGCTCATCCAACGGATGGACGATGGTTCAGAGCGAGTTCTGTATGAAACAGAAGGCTCTACTGTAATAGGAAAAACTATTTTTGGCGGGGTTATTGCGATTTTATTTATCTCATTTTTTGGCCTTGGAATATTCCAGGTGTATCGGTTTTATAAAAACAGCAGGAATACAAAGGATTGCGCATTATGAATCACCTGTGTTAGAAAAAAGAGGTACAAACAAGCTCCTGGATCATATTCGATGAATCGGGCCTTTACTACCTCCAAACCCGCTACTACGATCCCAGGGTGGGACGCTTCCTCAACGCTGATAGTATTATTTCTGGAATAGAGAATTCCATACAGGGTTGTAACCTCTTTTCCTATTGTTTTAATGATCCAGTTAATAGATCAGATACTTGTGGAAATTGGCCACAATGGTTAAAAAGCACTGTTAATCTCACTTTAAATGCTGCTCAAACAGCAATGGACATAGCTAAATCTGCACTATCTTCAAAATCGTCCAATGTGGTACGAACATCTTCACACGATGCTAACCGTCGTCCGAATAGAGGCGAACCAGGCAGTACATGGGAAGCTCCTAATGGAGATAAAAGGACATATGGACCAGATGGAAGGCCTAAGCATGATTATGACCATAATGACCATGGATTCCCAGATTCGCATCCACATGACGAAAATGGAGGACATAATCATGACTGGGATTGGTCGAAAACTCCACCGAGGGGTGAACCATATGCTTTTAATTGGGAGCCCGTAGCTGGAGTAGTTATACTTACTATTTGCGTAGCCGGAATAATAGTCGTTGTTGCTGACAATTTAACCGGTGTTGGTATTGCTGATGATGCACTTTTAGGGCCATTAGGCGCAGGTGTTACAGAGGCTCTAACTTTGATTTTTGGATAAGGAAGGAGAAAAATCATGATTAGAGGCGTATCTTTTAAAGTATTGCCAAGCAAGCGCATCCTATGGAAAATTTTGAAGTGCCTAGATATAAAAAAATATTGTTGGTACAATATCGTTGATCAATGTGAAGTATGGGCTAATTATAGTGGAGGTATTTGTTTTGAAAAAGGCTACTATGATGGAAAATGTTTTTTACAGAACATTATGTCTGATCATTTTGTTATTTTTTTAAAGCTACAGGCATATAAGGAAAACGGCAATTTTTTTGAATTACACACATATGATGAATTTCAAAAAAGTGACTGTCAAATTTTAATTTTGATAAACGATTGTGAATTTGTTGAAATATATGTAAAGGATATATTTCATGCAAAATTGATTTATCAAAATGCTGCAAAAGAAGGTTTTAAGGATATCAGATATATTACTGAAAGCAATGACAGTCGCACAAAAATGGATCTCGTTTGACCATAAGTAAATTAATTAGCCTATTAATGGAACACTTTACCATAATGGCCCCAGGGTGGGACGGTTTTTAAATGCCGATGGGTACGTTTCTACTGGCTTTGGTATCCTTGATACGAATATGTTTACCTATTGTGGTAACAATCCTGTAAATCTGATTGATGTCAGTGGCAATTTCGCATCTGCCATAGCTGCCGGTGCTGCTTTAGGAGCGTCTCTGGTACCAGTTATTGTCGTAGCCGCTGCTGTAGTGGTCACTGCTGTAGTACTAACTAACCCATCTGTTCAACGAGCCATCTCTAAGGCAGTAAGCTCTGCAGGTAAGGCTCTTTATGATGCCTCGCAAGCGATTGGTTCTGCTGTTAGAGGTGTTGTAGAGCAGATCGCTCCTCAGCCCGATGTTGAGTTTAAACACAAGGTTGAAATTGGAGATCTCGCTCCTGCCATACCAGCCAATCCATTTGAGAAAAAGCACGCCGTATTTCCTGCTAACCCTTATGACTTTCATCCTAGGGGTCTGGACCTCATCATACGACAGCCAATTGGAGAAGGAAAGAATGGCGGAATATTTCACTGGGTATTACCTGGAACTAGTATTGAAATTTTTGAATGGGATGAGGACTACATACATGGACCACATTATCATGTTATGAAAGCAGACTGGAATAATCAGCACTTAGACGGAGGTCACTATAGGCCCGGAGAATTTATTCCAGAGCCTTGGAACAAACTTTACTTTGGCACTTAAGGAGGTTTTATGAAGATTTTTTGCTCTAACAGGGATGAAGACACATCAAAAGGACTTATGGTATTTAAACGACTAAGAAACATTTTTTGTTTTGATAATGAAGGGAGATCATCATGAGAATTGACCAATGCAATAAACAAGCCCTCTATGATTTACCTATCCACGACAGTCAAGTGGAAAAAGTATATTATGATTATGGTCACCGGCAGATATTATTTTCATGCAGAAATTATTTCTCTCAAAAAAGAGTTCTTTTTACTTTTCATAATGTAATCTTCAGCAGTATGAACAATTGTTGTTTTCCATACGGTACTGCTAGAATTTATGAAGTCTATCTTCAGGAAAATAGCGCAGAATTCAATAAGCTAATGTCATTTAAAGACACGAAACCAGATTGGTATCAAGGTTCTTTTTTAGACAGAGGTATTGAGTATCTTCCAGTTCAATTCCGGATGAACATTAAGGATGCTCTTATTATCATATGTCAAAGCATTGACGTCCATGAAGAATCATTGGATATTTAGAGGAGGATATTATGAGAATTGACTATAGAAATAAAGAAGAAATTGACAAGTTATATCTTCATGATAGTGAGTTTGAAGGTTTTTGCTACGACTATGAAAAACGGCAAATCACACTATCTTGTGATAATTACTTCAAAGAGTTTAGAAAAAGAACCGTCTTCACCTTTCACAATGTCATATTCTATAGCATACAGAGCTGTGAATTTTGGGGGAAATGTTTTAGAATTTACGAAATTTATCTGCAAGATGACAGCACTGAAATGGATCAATTGCTTAAATCCAAATTGGCAGGAGACTATAAGCATTCCTATCTTGACAAAGGCGTTGAGTACCTTCCCATCGAGATTGGGATTATATCGGGGGATATATTAGTTATCATCTGCGAAAGCGTAGATGTACACGAAGAAGAGCTCTGTTTGCCTGAGTAAGATTCATTAAATAAAGAAGGAGTTTCTTTCAAAAGGGACTCCTTCTTTGTATCACATTCCTGCTACCTCCAAACCCGCTACTACGACCCCAGGGTGGGGCGCTTTTTAAACGCTGACATCATGATGGCGTCCAATGGGGACTTCCCTTCCTGCGGCGTCTTCTCCTACTGCTCCAATGATCCTGTTAACGGCTCCGATCCCTCCGGCATGTCCGAATTCCAGGATAACTATATGCGGGAGGCGAGAGCTAAAGAGTTAGCCCGCTGGGGCTCCGGCAAGCAGGACGAATACAAGATATGGGAAAACCAGCAAAAGGAGAAAAACAGTACTCCTCAACAGCCAAATTACTTTGATACGCACAGGAAGAAAAATGGTGTTAGCAAGTCATTTAACACCTCCGGTACTATCATTAGCTGGTTAAAAACAGGTGGAGGAGCTTTTTGCGATGTTGTAAGCTTTGGTGCATCTGGACAGCTAGCTACAAATACAGCATTTGCAAAAGTATCTTATGCTCTTTCTACTCCACTTTTTGTAGCTGCACACTGGGCCAATGAAGATCTTTTATTCGATCAAAAAATGACAATGACAGGATACGAAGTGCTTGCTGGAGCAGGCGGAATTGCCTTAGCCTACGGAATCACAAATATCTGGAATCCAAGTGGATGGATAGGAGTACTAGGCTCAGTGGCCATCACACTGGCATACAATTACCTGGCGTCACAAGGCAGTAATTGGCTTGTTGAATATTTCACAAAAGAAAACCAAAAAGCTGTGGCAGATGAAATCTACGGATTACAATAGAAGGAGGCCTCATGTGAAAAAACGCACTCAACAAAAA
>CALCVR010000037.1 GCA_937905915.1 uncultured Eubacteriaceae bacterium | reverse complement strand
GCCTTCTTTGGAACCACTCGCCTTGCGAGTGGTTTTCGTAATACAAAAAAGCGGCCCCAGTTGATGGGGTCGCTTTGTCATTTATATTCTTCACGTCATGGATGCAATTGTTTTGCCGGACCCTTTATCAAACAGCAGCATACGGTCCGGTAAAAGGGCCACTGGGATCACGTCCCCCTCCTCTAGACCGTCACAGGATACCGTGGGTTTCATGACCAATTTATGTCCATCCAAGTCCAATAAAACAAGGCAGTGCCACGGAGTTCGCTCCACTTCCTCGACTGTGGCTTCCATAACGCAGTCGGGATATTGCTTGATGGCTTCCCGGTCCATATGGATTCCATCTGGAGGAATCCCTACTGTCAATTCCCGGCCTTCCTTTGCCACTTCTTGGGAAAAGTACCCTTCCACCCGTATAGACACAGCATAATTACCTGGAGATCGGCCCTTGTGATCAATAAGGAAATATAACTTTCCGTCTGCAACATGGGGGAGAACATCCACCAAATTGAGCGGCGGATTGCTAAAAAAGCTGGCTACAAACATGGTGTGTGGATTTTTTATAATCTCTTGGGCGGTACCGGACTGAACAATCCCACCATCCCGCAAAATGACTACACGTCCCTCCAAAGCCTCAGCCTGCCGGCAGTCCCGGGTGGAAAAGAGGAAAATGGCTCCCATCTTCTTTTGGATGCGCGTCAACTGCCGGCACACAGCTAACTGATCTCCGGGATTCATCCCGCGCAGCGGATCGTCCAACAAGTACACCGCCGGCTGACGGCATGCCGCTCGGCCCAACACCACCCAGAATTTTTGAATTTCGTTCAAATCCTCCGCTTTATTCTCTAAAATATCCTCTATTTCCAGAAGAGCTGCTATTTTGGCAATTCGCTTTGGAATATCCGCCTTGTCAACATGCTCTAATCTCAAGCCGAACGCCATGTTCTGCGCCACCGTCATGCGGGGATACAAAACATAATGCTCCGATATCATAATGGTGCTGCATCCTTGATCCTGCCCATATGGCATAGGGGCATCGTTTAACGTTACCTCTCCTTCGTCGGGGGCGTCCAAACCCATAATAAGACGAAAAATTGATGATTTTCCGCTGCCAGCTGGGCCGGCTAGTACGGTAATTTCTTTGTTATCGGCCTTTAACGTGAGATTTCGCACTGCTATAGTTCCATCTGAGAAGGTCTTGTGGAGACTATGAAGCATCAGCTTAGACATCCACTCATCCCCTTTCCTGACAATGGTCAAAAGCCTATTCTTTTGGCCGTTACTCTTTTGTCCTTACAACAAATATAGCAAAAAAACAATTTGGATCCTAGACTGAAATTACCCAAACTTTTCCTTTGTCTCTTAGGTATTTTACCAATCCGTTCCTTTTTTCATCTAGCCTCTTCCAATAGGATAAGGACATGTTTTCCAAATGGCCTCTCGTTCTTCTGCCGTCAATTCTCTGCATTGCCCTGGACAAAGTGTTTTGTCCAGCTCTAGCCCGCCGATGGACACCCTTTGAAGCGACAGTACCGGCCGTCCGATCACGCCCAGCATCCGTTTGATTTGA
>CALCVR010000036.1 GCA_937905915.1 uncultured Eubacteriaceae bacterium | reverse complement strand
AACCGTCACCACCGATCACCACCACGCCCAAGATATTGTGAGCGCGACAGACTTGAATGGCCTTCTGCATGCCGGCTTCTGTATTAAACTCAGGGGAACGGGCCGTATACAAAACGGTGCCGCCGCGATGAATGATGCCAGATACACTGCGCAGGTTCATCTCCACCAGGTCTCCTTTGATGAGGCCGTTGTAGCCCCTCCGGACACCCAAAACGCGGAATCCTTTAAAGATACCGGCACGCACAACGGCGCGGATGGCGGCGTTCATACCAGGGGCGTCTCCTCCGCTGGTAAGCACTGCAATTGTTTTTTCCTCCATAATCGTTACTCCCTTCCAGGATCATTTTCTTACAATAGCTCTTTTTATTATACAACAAATTATCCCGTTATACAATGTGTACTTATATGGATTTTTGTTGCATTTTCATGGACACAACTTGTATCTTTCTCTTCGGCTGGTTTCTTTCTTTTATCCTATTTTAACACCACATTGGATTTTCCCAAAATATGGCATACCTCTTGTAACATAGGCTCGTTTACATCCACCCAAGACGTCCGAGGAGCTAGCACGGTTTTTCCCGTATCGGCAAAGTGAAGATAAAGCGGAACACCTCCGTCAAACAAGGATGCAATGTCCATCACCCGGTTAAAATGAGGGCCGCCCTTGGTGGGAAGCCGCAGATATAAGCCTGTCCGAGCCTGTTTGACACTTGGGCGTGTAATTTGATCTTCCCCGTTTTGCTTCTGTGCCTGCGCTTCGGATAAAGGAAGCACCCGCTCACAAATGATTTTGGGATCCTCATCCTCCCGGGCGCTGACTTTGCCGTAAACCACAACCACCTGACCGTCCTGCAACAGCTGGCCAAATTCGACCAACGTTCGGGGAAAGACCAGCATTTCAATGGCGCCATACATATCCTCTAAATTGACAAAGGCCATGGTAGAATTGTTGCGGGTGGTTTTGAGCCGGACCGAGTCCAGCAGCGCCAATAATTTTACCTGGCTTCCATCCTGATATAGGCTCCCCGGTTCCCCCGCTTGTTCCACGATGTCGCCGATGCGTGCCGCCCCCAATTGATCTGCGGTTTTGGCGTATTCCGCCATGGGATGGCCGGAAAGATAAAGGCCAGTGGTCTCCTTTTCCAATGTCAGCAAATCGGCGATGGACATTTCCTCTATATTAGGAAGCTCCGGTCCATCGTCGTTCAAATCCTCCGATAGGTCAAATAATCCCATTTGGCCGTCCACTATCCAGCATCTTGTCTACCGACGAGAGCATCTGCCTGCGGTTGGCACCCAAGCCGTCCAAGGCCCCGCACTTGATGAGGCTTTCAATGGTGCGGCGGTTGAGATCCTTCCCCTGCATGCGCTTGCAGAAGTCGTAGAAGGAGGTAAAAGGTCCTCCCGCGTCCCGCTCGGCCAACAGGTTGCGGATAAAGCCTCGGCCAAGGTTGCGCACCGCCAACAATCCAAAACGGATCTCCTTGCCGGCGACGGTGAACCCTTCAAAGCTCAGGTTGACCGACGGCGGTTCCACCTTGATGCCCAGCTTCTGGCATTCTGCAATATA
>CALCVR010000035.1 GCA_937905915.1 uncultured Eubacteriaceae bacterium | reverse complement strand
GGAAAGATCCACATAATAGGTATGAGGATTCTCAAACCGTTTCACTTCATCCCATAAAGTCTCCACCTGCTGCTGACAGAAGGATCGGATCTGATGCACATCAGGCCGTTGGTATACCAGCCTTCCTCCCTGAAAGATCTGCTGGCGGATGGGCTTGGCAGTAAAATCAGTCACCGTCTTGCTCTTCCAAGTAAACTCCGGGTCAAACAAAACATAGGGCTCCTGGGATGAAATTACTTCATCGTGTAGAGTCACTACATCGGCGATGGCTTTACCAGTCTCATTTTCATAGAGCCGCCACACTTCTTTGAATCCAGGCGTGGTGATCTTACCCACATTTTCACTCAGCTTAATTTTCGGGATCAGCCTGCCCTCTTCCTCCACGGCAGCCAGCTTGTAGACCCCGCCGAACACAGGATCGCTGGAAGAGGTAATAAGCCTTTCCCCTACGCCAAAGGAATCCACCTGCGCGCCCTGCTCCAGCATTTCCCGGATGAGATACTCATCCAGGGAATTGGATGCTACAATGCCGCAGTCTGGGAATCCCGCCTCATCCAGCATTTTGCGGGCCTTGCGGGAAAGATAGGCAATGTCGCCGCTATCGATACGGATGGCGCCGGGACGGTATCCCCGAGGCAGCAACTCCTCCTGAAAAGTTCGGATGGCATTGGGTACTCCTGACTTTAATGTGTTGTAGGTATCTACTAGTAAGGTACAATTTTCAGGGTATTCTCTGGCATACGCCTTAAAAGCTGCCAGTTCATCGTCAAAAAGTTGGATCCAACTGTGAGCCATGGTGCCCAACGCCGGGATGCCGAAGTCCTGCTCACATACAGTACAGGCGGTTCCAATGCAGCCGCCGATGTAAGCGGCTCTAGCGCCTAAAACAGCGCCGTCAAAGCCCTGGGCGCGGCGGGAGCCAAATTCCATAACCTTGCGTCCCTTGGCGGCGCGGCAGATGCGGTTGGCCTTCGTGGCGATCAAGGATTGATGGTTGATGCACAGAAGGGCCATGGTCTCGATAAATTGAGCCTGAATAACCGGGCCGCGGACCGTCAACACCGGTTCCTGCGGGAAAATCGGCATGCCCTCCGGCACCGACCATACGTCGCAGGCAAACTGGAAATGCTCCATATAATCGATAAAACGCGGGTCAAACAAATTTTCCCCCGCAGATAGGCAATGTCTTCCCCAGTAAACTGTAGATTTTGCAGGTATTGGATCAGCTGATCCAGCCCGGCAAAGATGGCGAACCCACCATTATCCGGGATCTTACGAAAAAACAGGTCAAAATAGGCGATGGTGTCGGCTAGGCCGTTGACCAGATACCCATTGGCCATGGTAATCTCATAAAAATCAGTCAACAGCTCCAGTTTACGATGTTCCATCCAGAACCCTCCTTTACCACGTCAGGGATGCAGCCACTTCCACGCCATTGCTCCACATGCTGTATAAGCTCAGAGCATTGACCAAATCGGCTTTGTGCCCGGGAGCGTCAAAGGTATCCACCAACCGGGCCGGGACAACAATCCGGCTCTTGCGATCCTGACGGTTAAACCATGTTTTCAGTCCTATGGCCAGCTGGTAGACGCAGATATCGGTGCAATCCCCGCTCAGCACAAAGCAATGGATGTGAGGGTGGTCGGCAAGCCATTTGACAAACTCCGGTTCCAATAGGCCGTTGGTGGAGTTTTTTTCCATCAAAGTATGCGGTACAGCGGCGATTTCCTCCACCACCTGGCTCTCCCAGTCCCCTTTGACGCAGTGAACAGGATAGGCTTCAAATTCAGGGCTTTGGCCTCCATGGCAGTCGGCGAAATTCACCACCGAAATGCCCGCCTTATAACATGCAGACGCTGCATCGGCCACACTGGGAATCAAAGCCTTTACGCGGGGGCCGGACATCGCCCCTCCTTTGGCAAACCCATTGACCATATCCACCACTAAAAAAGCGCTGTTTTTGGGGGAAAGCTCTTTTAAGGAAACCGGTTCCAGAGACTGTATCCAATCATAGATGTCCTCTAAGGCCTCAGCACCTTGCTGTAGAAAGTCCTGTCGGTCGCCCACCTGCATCCCGATCCCTCCCTATTTTTCCTGTTTAAAAACAGTTACAATAAATCGGTTTGTATGTTAATTGCCGGCAATGCCAATTATTTTACCTTTTTGGCGAATTCCTCACCAAAGGCGCGGCACTGTTCCAAGGCATCCTCATCCGGGACCCACATGGTACGGATGCCGTC
>CALCVR010000034.1 GCA_937905915.1 uncultured Eubacteriaceae bacterium | reverse complement strand
AGAGAAAATTTAAGAAGAAAATTGGAAAAACAAGTCCATTGTGAAAAGATGTTTTGAGGGATTTAGGAGGAAATTATGAAATCTCATCACAAGAGAAAAGAAAAAGTAGGAACCGCTTCGGCTTACCTTTTTTTAGCGCTTATTTTGCTATCCACAGCGGTAGTCGTATTTGCTGTGGTAAAAGGCGTTGTAGTGCCAGTGGTTTAAGAAAAAGCCATCTTTATGATTGAGCAGGAGGAATAGTATGAGAAGTTATTATCCTTATCGTAGAAAAAGCAAGTGGAAATCGGCGCTGCCCTTTATCCTGGTGGGAATTGTATTGATAATAGTAGCGGTAGCGGTTTTCCTCTTGTTACGGAAACCGGCAGTCCCGGCCTCTGCTGGAGTGGCCAGCAGTTCCCAGACCTCATCAGAGAGCTCGTCAAAAGATCTTTCCAGCAATGCAGCATCCTCTAACAATCCAGCAAGCAGCCAAGCATCTTCTGCGCCTTCGGTGGATGAAAGCAACTATGTGGCATATACAGGACCGATTGAACATATCTTTTTCCATCCGCTGGTGGCATATCCGGAGCTGGCCTTTGACGGCGACGCTCAAGCTAAGGGCATGGATGATTATATGACGACAGCTACAGAATTTCAGAGAATACTGGAGGAACTGTATCGAAACGATTTCATTTTGGTGGATCCTAGCCAACTCTACGGAGCGCCAGATGAATCAGACGATTCGGGCAAAACCTATGTGAAAAAGACTCTAAAACTGCCTCCTGGCAAAAAGCCGGTTATTATTTCAGTGGACGATGTCAATTACTATGATTACATGAGGGAAAACGGGTGCAACTATAAATTAGTAGTGGGGGCGGATGGACACATTGCCGCGATGGTGAAGAACCCAAAAACAGGCAAGGAAGAAATTCGCACCGACACGGAAGTGTTTCCCATCATCAACGAGTTTTTGAAGAAACATCCCGACTTCTCTTACCGCGGCGCCAAAGCAGTGGTAGGATTGACAGGTTACAGCGGCATCTTAGGATATCGGACTCAGGTGGGATCGCCCAATCGGGACTCGGAAATTGAAGCGGTCAAGCCCGTTATAGAATGCCTTAAGCGGGATGGATTTACATTTGCTTCCCACAGCTATGCCCACGGACATATGTCTAAAAAAGGGGTAGACTATATGGCCAACGACTGCCAGATGTGGAAGGACGAAGTGGAATCTTTGGTGGGTAAAACCAATGTGTATCTCTTCCCTTATGGAGAGTATCCCAAGATCGGTTCGGATCCTTTTAATGTACTGCTCCAATATGGTTTCCAGCACATTTCAGGAGTTGGCATCAACGTCTATCAAAAGATGTATGACGGTTACCTTTTCAACGACCGCAAAAACATCGACGGCATTACCATGCGCAAATGTTTGGAACAAGGTCCCGACTACATCAAATCAAATGGCAAAGAAGCGGTACAGAATCAGGTGTGGGATATGATGGACGTGGAGTATGTATTTGACAAAAGCAGGGGAGATACTCCCGGCCAAGGCAATTTTTAACGGCGTATCCGGAAGAAAAACTGTCAAACGCGATGATAAAGAGATCCAAGGTCTCTGTCTTACCGGATGAGCAGAGACGGCACAATGAAAGGATGGATTTTTCCCCACTGTATGATTTTTGCATGCGGTGGGGAATTTACGTCATAATGCTGAAAATAAAATGAGATTGGAGGATTTTTTCATATGTCCCATGTCCCCCCTAGACCCATCGGTCGGACAGCCTGTTTTGGCTGGGCTGGACGATTGATTTGCTTTTTGTGCATATGTGTTATTTTGTGTGGGGCAACCTCTTGTTCTAAGGATTCCCCAGCCGGTAAGCTGATTAACTATGTGCTGAATGAGGAGCCAGCCCAATTGGATCCCCAGTTTGCATCCAGCTATAGTTCACGTATTGTCTTGATGAATTGTATGGAGGGCCTTACACGAATTGACTCACAAAGTCAGGTTATCCCAGGGGCGGCCGCCCGATGGGATGTATCCGACGACCAAAAGACATGGACGTTTTACCTAAGGCAGGATGCCTACTGGGTGGCCAACGATGGCGAACAGATAGCACCGGTTACGGCGGCCGACTTTGTATTTGGTATGCAGAGAGCAGTAGATCCAGCTACACAGTCTCCTATGGCCTCGGAGCTTTATCCTGTAGTGGGGGCGCAGGATATCCACAAGGGGAAGGAACCAGTGGATGCCTTAGGAGTCAAAGCATTGGATGATTTTACTTTGGAGATCCAGTTGGAATACCCTGTATCTGATCTTCCCAGGCGTATCACCACAGGCCCGTGGCTGCCGTGCAACGAGGAGTTTTTCCTTTCCACCGGGGGAAGCTATGGCCTGGAAAAAGACATGTTGCTCTATAACGGCCCCTTTCGTATCATGCAGTGGGAACATGGCGTATCCTTGCGTTTAAAGACCAACAGTAAGTACAACGGGCACAATGCCGTTCAACCATCCGGCGTACTGTTCCAGATTATCAAGGACTCGGAAGAAGTCCAGAAGGCATTGAACGAATCGGATTTGGATGCGGCGCCAGTGACCTCCAAACAATTTGAATCGCTGGAAGATAAGGGGTTCCAGGATGTCTCCTTTGAGGATACCACGTGGGCCATTTGCTTTAACCAGGACAAGGACATATGGAAAAATGAAAGCATACGAAAGGCTTTCGCTGGGTCTATTGAACGGGATTTGCTGTATAATACCATACCGGGGCATATGTCGGCCGCTTATGGATTGATTTTACCCACTGCCTTGGCAGGCGATCAACCCTATCGTTCCACGCCTCTGGAGGCTTCGCCACTGGTTTTGGACAAGGAAGCGCGCATTCTTTACAATCAAGGGATGGCCTCTCTTTCCCCAGACCAGGAAACTTCCATTGACGTATTGTGCCCAGAAGACATGGACATTCAATTGGCCATGGGATTTGTACAGCAAAGCTGGCAGAAAAATATAGGGGTTTACGTCAACCTAGTACCGCTATCGGAAGCAGAGCTGGACAAACGGGTAAAGGCGGGCAACTATCAAGCGGCTCTTTGCGCCCTCCGAGGGGATGACGATCAAGCGGTTTCTACATTAGAGCTGTTCCAGTCGGGGAATGATGACAATCCTGTCAATTTAAAATCCGCCCAATACGATGCGCTGTTTTCTGCTGCAAAGAAAAAGGGAGGCACCGATCAGGCGTCTCTTCAAGTCTGCGAGGAGTACTTGTAGTCCCGATATACGCGCAAAAACGAATTTTTGCTATGGCTGAAAATGTCAGCGGTATCCTGTTCCATCCTTTTGATAAAGGCGTGGACTTTATTGGAGCCGGCAAATTAGAGTAATAAAAAGATCCCTTTAGGTTGCCGTCATAGGCATGCTTAAGGGATCTTTTTGTTTGGTTATTTTAAAATACCGTTATACATATCTTGAAAAATACCCGGCTGCTCAATAAGCTCCTGGTATTTCCCTTGCTGGATGATTTTCCCCTGATCAAAGACCAAAATACGGTCGCAATTCTGTAGAGTAGTAAGACGGTGGGCGATAGAGATGATGGTAGTGCCGTTCTGCTGTTTCATTTTTTCAATCTCAGCTTGGATGTATTTTTCAGAGGTATTGTCTAAAGCCGACGTGGCTTCGTCCAAGATAAGGATCTGAGGATTCCTTAGGAAAATCCGAGCGATGGCGATTCGCTGCCGTTGTCCCCCAGAGAGATTGCCTCCAGATTCCGATACTTCAAAGGAATACCCGCCGGGAAGATTTTCAATGTCCTCGTGAATATGAGCCCGCCGCGCCGCCTGCATGACTTCATCTGAGGTCACTTGCCTTTTGCAGCCGTAACAGATATTGTGGTAAATGGTGTCGGAAATCAAAAAGGGGTTTGTGGAACGATGGATACCAAATCGGCCAGCTGATGACGGGAGAAATCGGAAAGAGGTTTTCCGCCGATTGTGAGATGCCCAGAAGCCTTTTCCAACTTGGTCAGGACTTT
Organism: uncultured Eubacteriaceae bacterium; assembly: GCA_937905915.1. Lineage (GTDB taxonomy): Bacteria > Bacillota > Clostridia > Oscillospirales > Acutalibacteraceae > Solibaculum. Next base: position 1,763 of record CALCVR010000034.1, on the reverse strand, counting down.
GATCAGGCTGGATTTGCCGCATCCGCTGGGCCCGGCGATGCCCACGAATTCGCCGGGACGGATGGAAAGGGATAGGTCCTTCAGAATAGTCCCGTTGGGGTTTTCCGGATAGGAAAAGGAAAGTCCATGGATATCGATGCCGTTGCCAGACGGGGCCTGTGAGGAGGAAACGGACTGATAGGAGAAATCCTCAGGAATTTCTACCAGCCGGAAATATTCGTTGGCTAGCACAGTATTTTCAGCCAACTCATCTAAGATACGGTGCAACTCCCGCAGCGGGCCTGTGAGCTGTGTAAAGCATAGATAGGCCGTCAAGATGGTGCCCACACTGATGACGCCCTGGGAAGCTAGAAAGACAGAGGCGCCGATGACCAATACATGAAACACCGCTTCATTGAGAAATTTCAATCCATCGTAAAGGGCCATAGCTTTGTGATGTTTCATTTCTCTAGCCCGCAGCCGTTCCGACTGGGTAGAAAAACGTTGGCACTCAGATTGTACACTATCGTATACCCGGATGGTTTCAATGCCGTTCAGAAGTTCTACCATGGTTCCATCCATGTTGGATTTGGTCTGTAGAAGTTGTACGCGGATTCCCTTCTGCGTGGAGATTTGGCGAAACACAATAAGGCTTCCTACCGGGATGACCAGTACAATTAACAGAGCGATCATCACGGGAAGCTGGGAAAAAATCACCACGATAGCGGCGATACTGGTGGCGATGGAGGGGGCAAAATCCATGAATACCAGTTTGACTAGCTTTGTAATGCCGTCGAGACTACGATTTAATCTACCGTGGATATTTCCTGTCATATTTTGCCGAAAGTAGGACATGGGGGCGGATAAAAGAGACTGTACAGCTTTTTGCCGAGCAGTTTTCTCAGCGCGGGTAGCAGTGTCTTCCACAATGAGCCGACGGACAATTTGAATCAGCTGATTTACCACATTGACCACTAGAATGAAAATTAAAAAGGGAAGAATGCTTCCAAAAGAAAAGCCGGGTTGATCCAAGATGTGATCGGTAAGCTGACCGATGGCCAAAGGAGTAAATTGACTGAGAACGGCGGAAACCGCTAGGATCAGCAACACCAGAAGAAATCCCCATTTTTGTTTTTTTTGCAAAAGTCCAAAAACATTGCGGAGAAGCTGGAAGATATTTTTCTCTTTTTTCACGGGAAATCCCCTCCAACAGACAGAATCAAACTGATATTATTTTACCAGATTTAGAAAGAGTTGTCATAGTATCCAAGAGAATTTTTAAAAATAAGGCAAAAATTACTTGTTCAAAATTTCTTTATTTTTTGTTTAAAAAAAGGTCAATAACTGTTTTCAATCGTTTCATCAAATCATAGGGCTTTGCCGTTATAATAAAGACACAGCAAAGGAAACAGCAGAAATCCTGAGCTGGTGGTTTCATCTTTTTCACAGATTTCTTTCTCCTTCTTTTCTTTTTCTTTCTTCTTGAAATAAGTGGCCCGGTTGAGGATCCCTCGACCGGGCCACTTACTTTCATAGCAGAAAAAACAAACGAGATGTGTTAAAAATTCTTTCAAAAAAAGGTCAACAACTGTTTTAAATCATGTCATGAAATCAACACAATCCACTGGTATGATAAAGACACAGCAAAGGAGGTGAGCAACAAACAAGAAATCCTAAAAGAATTCACCCAATGAGACAACCCCCAAAAAACTTCTTCATTCTTCTTCACTACAATTTTTCTTCCTTCTTTCTTTTTCTTTCTCCTTCTTTTTGTTCTTCTTCAA
>CALCVR010000033.1 GCA_937905915.1 uncultured Eubacteriaceae bacterium | reverse complement strand
CCCTCTTCCTACCTGGAAAGGAGGTCTTTATGCCCGATCCCAAACCGGTGAAAAAAAGCCGTCTTGTCCCGTGGCTTATTCTCATAGCGGCCGGTATTATAGTGGCCGTAGTGGTGTTGCTTGTGATACTGATCCCTTCGGTCAAACCCGATTACCGCATTGCTGTGGTAACTCCCATGGGGCTTAGCGAGCAAAGTATACAATACCTTAAAAACAACCTCACCCTTTATGCCGAGGACGCCAACGAAGATGGCCAGGTCTATATTGAGGTGGAAAATATCGCCGTAGAGGATACAAGCGTCACCAAAAACGCCCAGCAGGCGTTGCGGGATGTGGTGGACTCCGACGATACCTTCCTTTTTCTCACCGACCAAACCGAGTATGAATACATACTGGCCGGATGGCCCGATCTCTTTGCACCCATCCAGGGGGCGGATGGCGGCCGGTGGTCCCTGGACGGCACCTCCTTTGCCCAAGGTTGGGGTGGATACACGCAGACTGGATTGTCCCTCTCCTTCAGCCTTCGGAAAAACGACGGCCTGGAGGGCGGCGCTTTGGAGCGGTACCAGGCATCTCAGGACCTCCTCCGCGCCATTACCTACGATCCCAATCCCACTTCTTGATAAGGGGGATATTTTCCTAAGTCCTATTTCTTATCCATTTTTGTAGGTAAAAAAATAATCTTTTGCCGATTCTCCGGCTTCTTCTGTTTGCCGGATTCATCTTATTTTCATTTTCTTTTAGGTGGTGTCTCATCATGCGCAGTGATAACATGAAAGCCGGCCCGACTCGTGCGCCTCACCGTTCCCTCTTGAAGGCGCTTGGCCTGACCGATGCGGAAATAGGCCGTCCTTTTGTGGCGGTGGTCAATTCTTGGAGCGATTATATTCCAGGCCATACCCATCTTCGCGACATCAGCGAGGCGGTCAAGGCCGGGATCCGCAACGCCGGCGGCGTCCCCTTCGAGTTTAACACCATCGGCGTATGCGACGGCCTCTCCATGAACCACGTGGGGATGAAATATTCCCTGGCTTCCCGGGAACTCATTGCCGATTCCATCGAGGTCATGCTGACCGCTCATCCCTTGGACGCTATTGTGTTCATCCCCAACTGCGATAAAATCGTCCCGGCCATGCTTATGGCGGCATGCCGGATGAATTTACCCAGCATCTTTGTCAGCGGCGGCCCCATGGCCCCCGGTTCAGACGGGGAACGGCGTATGGGCCTTTCGGAGATGTTTGAGGCGGTTGGCAGCCACGCGGCCGGCAAGATCACGGACGTCCAGCTCCATGAACTGGAGAATTCCGCCTGCCCCACCTGTGGTTCCTGTTCCGGTATGTACACCGCCAATTCCATGAACTGCCTGACCGAAGCCATCGGTATGGCCTTACCGGGCAACGGCACTATTCCGGCCACTGCATCGGCCCGCAAACGTCTGGCCAAGACCGCCGGCGAACGGGTCATGGAATTGCTCAAAGAGGATATCAAACCATCCGATATCTTGACACCCGACGCTTTTGAAAACGCCCTTCGTTCCGATATGGCATTGGGCTGCTCTTCCAACACCGTCCTTCACTTGACGGCCATCTCCCATGAGGCCGGTGTTCCCATGGATATGGCCTATATTGACACCATCAGCCGCGGCACCCCTCAACTGTGCAAGCTGAATCCGGCCGGGTCCATCTTCATCAGCGATCTGAACGAGAGAGGCGGCATCCAATCGGTACTCAAAGAGCTCTCCAAAGCCGATCTGCTCCACACCGATTGTCTGACGGTCAGCGGCACGGTGGCCGATCGCATCGCCGCCGCCCCCGATGCCGACGGCACTATTATCCGCACCCTTGAAAATCCTCATCGCCCCGACGGCGGCATTGCCGTCCTATTTGGCAATTTAGCCGAGGAAGGAGCTGTGGTCAAACAAGGCGCTGTTGCTCCTGAAATGATGCAGCACACTGGCCCGGCACGTTGCTTTGACTGCGAAGAGGATGCTTCTGCCGCCATCCTTGGGGGTAAAATCAACGCCGGCGACGTTATCGTTATCCGCTACGAAGGTCCCAAAGGCGGTCCCGGTATGCGCGAAATGCTGGCTCCCACCTCTGCCTTAGCCGGTATGGGGTTGGATTCCTCGGTAGCCCTTATCACAGACGGGCGTTTCTCCGGCGCTACCCGCGGCGCGGCTGTCGGCCACGTCTCCCCTGAAGCGGCGGCCGGAGGTACTATCGCTCTGGTTCAGGAAGGCGATTCCATCGAGGTGGACATCAAAAACCGCAAGTTAAACCTTCTGGTAGGCGACGCTGAATTAAAAGCCCGCCGCGCTTCTTGGAAAGCTCCCAGAAAAGAGCTTAAGGGTTACATCAAACGGTATGCCCAGCTGGTAACTTCTGGTTCCCGAGGCGCCGTCTTTGAGGATTAAAAGAATATAACTTTAACAAAAAGAGCGCCTATGGGAATAAAAATCCTTTCTAGGCGCTCTTCGCTTTTGGGAGGTGACGTTTATGGCCATCGACATCAGAATGTGGATGCATTATTTTATGAAACTCGCAAATCAAATCTTTGCCCCGCGGGTCCGTTTGATTGGTCTTCAGGGAAGTTGCGCCCGCGGGGAAGCCACGGAACACAGCGATATCGATGTAGTACTGGTGCTGGATACCCTTTCCTTAGCCGACTTAGAAAAGTACCGGGCTATGCTGGATCAACTGCCCCATCGGGAGCGGGTATGCGGATTTGTATCGGGGGCAAAGGAATTGTCTCTATGGGAGCCTTCCGACCGATTCCAATTCTACTTTGACACGAAAGTCCTTCAGGGAAGGCTGGAAGATCTCTTCCCTCCCGCAGATAAAGAGGATGCCCGCCGTGCCGTATGGTCGGGCGCTTGCAGTATCTACCATGGGGTTTGTCATAATTTCGTCCATGAACGGGATATCAATACTCTGGACGCCTTATATAAATCGGCCCGTTTTGTGTTGCAAGCCAAGCTTTTTTATGAAACAGGTACGTATCACGTCCACAAATATGGGCTGGCTCTCGCCCTCTCTCCACAGGATCGGGACATCTTGGAAAGCCGCGCCAAAGTCCAAGCGCTGTCTCCCACCGATGATTCGGGCTTTTCTTCTCTTTCCGACTCCCTTATGCAGTGGTCAAGTCATCTGATAAAGGAATTTTATCGCCCTCCTCACAAGTGACAAAAAGGCAGACGTCTTAAGACGTCTGCCTTTTTCTTATTTTCCTTGCCAAATCGGCCATCGCTTGATTTTCCGCTTCCTACTGCATGTCGAAGGAGGAAACAACCCATTCTGCCGCATAAAAATCAAAATTTCACCTTGTTGTTCCCTGGAAATCTGTTACAATAAGACTCAGGATGGAATCCGTTATTTCTCTGTTTGATTGGGTTTATCCACCGGCATCTCTCTTGTGAGAATTGAAATGCGCTGGGATGCATAGTAATGAGCGCTTTTATAGTCGTTAAGCTCCATGGCGCATTTTTCCATACATTGGTACAAAAGTGCCCGCTGTGCATGATGGGGCGACTGTTTCCACAATTCTTCCGCTTCCCGGCAAAGGGAGAGGGCTTCTTCCCACCGTTCCTTTTCCATGGCTACCCTGGCTTGTAATAGGCGTACCCGTCCGGTATCCAGCATGCAATGGTCGCACTTCCCGCCTGATAACGCCTCTAGCATCATGCGCGCTTGCTCCACTTTACCTTGGTTTAGGTACATCTCAGCATGGATCATAGAACTATGGGCATTTGAATAAGGTGTCTCCAAGGCGGAACGATATTGTTGGTAGTAATCCCATCCTTCGTTCGTGGCTTCGTCCATGCAGAGATAGGCGTCGGCTTTGACCGATCGGGCTCCGTAGATGCTCTGGTCGTTAAGCTCTATGGTCTTTTGAGCCAGGTCTTTTGCCTGCTGGAATTCCCCGGCTTGCAACAAAATCTGGGCCCTTTTTAAACTGGCCCTGGCTTTTAACGCGTTGGCCTCCTCCAAAAACGGTTCTTTTACCTTTTGAAGGTTTGTAAGGCATGCGTCATAATCGCCGTCACGATAAGCCCTCTTGGCTTTCTGCAACATGGCTGACGGCATGGTCCTATCCTCCGGTTCATCTTCCATAAGGTAAAACATGGGAACATCCAAAACCCGGGCCAAATACTCCAACGTTTTCATGGATGGGGTCGCAACGCCGCTCTCAATCTGGCTCAGCATATTTCGGGTGATAAAGTCCCCAACCACTTCCTTTTGGGTCATCTTCTTCTGCAACCGCAGGGCTCTAATTTTCTTTCCCAGCATCTCTGACAACCTGTACCACCTCCTTGTGGATGCTATCAGCTTGGTAAGTATTATTTACTTCATTGTATCAGAACTCCCTTGAAATAACAACCCCTCCCCGTTTTATTCCGGCTGTCCTCGTGTGATATTTTCATAATGTTTACAAATTCGTAAATATTATTGACAAGTAGGTTGGTTCGATTTATAATTCAAGTAAATATTAATTACATTCTTTTTGAGGAGGAACTGGTTATGTTGGCCTGGTGGGATGCGCTTCCCAACATCTTAAAGGTTCTTTATTGTGTGGCAATTCCCAGTACGCTTATTTTCTTGCTGGATACGGTTCTTATGCTGTTTGGCCTAGGTGACGGGGCGGCAGCCAATCCGTCGGATACCTCCGG
>CALCVR010000032.1 GCA_937905915.1 uncultured Eubacteriaceae bacterium | reverse complement strand
AGCCGTTGGACGAAGACGGACGTTTTGTCCGTCCCAAGGTCAATGCCCGCCACCGCGACGAGTTCTTGGAAATCGAACCCACTCGCGTCGATTTCATGGACGTCTCCCCGAAGATGGTCGTGTCGGTGGCTACAGCTATGATCCCCTTCCTGGAAAACGACGACGCCAACCGCGCCCTGATGGGATCCAACATGCAGCGGCAGGCTGTGCCGCTGCTCAAACCATGCGCCCCTGTGGTGGGAACGGGTATGGAATACAAAGCGGCAGTGGACTCCGGCGTCGTAGTGCTTGCCAAAAAGCCTGGCGTTGTGGAAAAGGTGTGCGCTAACGAGATCCAGATCCGCAACGACGAAGGCGATTTGGACATTTACCATGTCACTAAATTCCTGCGTTCCAACCAGGGTACCTGTATCAACCAGCGTCCGGTGGTCAACCGCGGCCAGCGGGTCATCAAGGGCGAGGTCATCGCCGACGGCCCTGCCACCGACAACGGCGAGATCAGCCTTGGTAAAAACGCACTCATCGGTTTCATGACATGGGAAGGTTACAACTACGAGGATGCCGTTCTCATCAATGAAAAGATTGTGCGGGACGACGTTTATACCTCTATCCATATTGAAAAATACGAAATTGAGGCCCGCGACACGAAGCTAGGCGCTGAAGAAATCACACGCGACATCCCCAACGTGGGCGAGGACGCCCTTAAGGATCTGGATGAGCGGGGCATTATTCATGTGGGAGCCGAGGTCCGTGCCGGCGACATCCTAGTGGGCAAGGTAACCCCCAAGGGCGAAACCGAACTGACGGCAGAAGAACGTCTGCTTCGCGCCATCTTTGGCGAAAAGGCCCGCGAGGTAAGGGATACCTCCCTGCGCGTGCCCCACGGCGAATACGGCATTGTGGTGGACGTCAAGGTGTTCACCCGCGAAAACGACGATGAAATGAGCCCTGGCGTTAACATGGTGGTCAAGTGCTACATCGCCCAGAAACGCAAGATTTCTGTAGGCGATAAAATGGCCGGCCGCCACGGCAACAAGGGCGTTGTGTCCCGCATCTTGCCGGAGGAAGATATGCCCTTCCTGCCTGACGGCCGCCCCTTGGACATTGTGCTGAATCCCTTGGGCGTTCCGTCCCGTATGAACATCGGACAGGTGCTGGAAGTGCATCTGGGTTATGCTGCTATGGCCTTGGGCTGGAAGGTTATGACCCCGGTTTTTGACGGCGCTCACGAAGGCGATATCCAGGAGCTTCTGGAGATGGCCGGCAAAGACAGGAGCGGTAAAACTTGGCTGCGCGATGGTCGCAGCGGCGAGCCTTTTGAGAATCCGGTTACCGTGGGTTACATGTACTTCTTAAAACTCCATCACTTGGTTGACGATAAAATCCACGCCCGTTCCACCGGCCCCTACTCCTTGGTCACCCAGCAGCCTTTGGGTGGTAAAGCTCAATTTGGCGGCCAGCGCTTCGGTGAGATGGAAGTGTGGGCGCTGGAGGCTTACGGCGCAGCTTATACCCTCCAGGAAATCCTCACCGTCAAATCGGACGATATCATTGGCCGTGTCAAGACATACGAAGCCATTGTCAAGGGTCAGAACGTGCCGAAGCCGGGCGTCCCGGAATCCTTCAAGGTGTTGCTTAAGGAATTGCAGTCCTTGGGACTGGACGTCATGGTGCTGGATAAGGACGATGAAGAGATCGACCTGCGTCAGACCTTTGACGATGACGACGATGTAGGTTTGCACTCTGTAGATGACGATGCCTTCAGCGAGGTCAAAGACGAGAGTGAAATGGAAGGCTACAGCGTGGAGGATGCGGAAGATTTAGCCGACGGCAGCGACGCGGAGGATTTGTTTGCCTCCCTGGCCGGAGGAGATCTCTTTGGCGACGATGACGACACGCTGGATGAAGAGTAATCTGTAAGGGATAAGGGGCGTTAACATGGAATTTAATGTATTTGAATCGATTAAAATAGGCTTGGCCTCTCCCGATAAGATCAGAAGCTGGTCCTACGGCGAGGTCAAAAAGCCGGAAACCATCAACTACCGTACACTCAAGCCGGAACGGGACGGTCTGTTTTGTGAACGTATCTTTGGCCCCACCAAAGACTGGGAGTGCCATTGCGGTAAATATAAACGCATCCGTTTTAAAGGCAAGATCTGCGACCGCTGCGGCGTCGAGGTCACCAAAGCTAAAGTGCGCCGTGAGCGTATGGGCCATATCGAATTGGCCGCCCCGGTTTCGCATATCTGGTACTTTAAGGGGATTCCTTCTCGTATGGGCCTGATCTTGGATTTATCTCCCCGCCTGCTGGAGAAGGTTTTGTACTTTGCCTCCTACATTGTGACCGATCCAGGCACCACTCCCCTGGAGAAGATGCAGCTTCTCAACGAAAAAGAGTACCGGGATATGCGGGAACGCTATGAGGATGACTTCAAAGCCGGTATGGGTGCTGAGGCGATCCGGGATCTATTGGCGGAGATTGACCTGGAAAAGCTGTCGGTAGAGCTTAAGGAAGAGCTGGAAAATGCATCGGGACAAAAACGCGTCCGTATTCTCAAGCGCCTAGAAGTTGTAGAGGCTTTCCGCCAGTCCAACAATCGTCCGGAATGGATGATTTTGGAGGCTGTGCCGGTTATTCCGCCGGATATCCGTCCCATGGTGCAGTTGGACGGCGGCCGTTTTGCTACCTCTGACTTAAATGATCTGTATCGCCGGGTCATCAACCGCAATAACCGTCTCAAGAGATTGTTGGAGCTCGGTGCCCCGGACATCATCGTGCGCAACGAAAAGCGCATGCTGCAAGAGGCGGTGGACGCTCTCATCGACAATGGCCGCCGCGGCCGTCCGGTGACAGGCCCAAACAACCGTCCGCTCAAGTCCCTGTCCGACATGCTTAAGGGCAAACAGGGCCGTTTCCGTCAGAACCTGTTGGGTAAGCGCGTGGACTATTCCGGCCGTTCGGTTATCGTCGTAGGCCCGGAACTGAAGATGTTCCAGTGTGGTTTGCCCAAGGAGATGGCTATTGAGTTGTTTAAGCCCTTCGTCATGAAGAGGCTGGTGGAGACCGGCGCTGCCGGCAACATCAAGTCGGCCCGTAAGATGGTGGAGCGCGCCCGCGGCGAAGTGTGGGATGCTTTAGAAACCGTCATCAAGGAACACCCGGTGCTCTTAAACCGTGCGCCTACCTTGCACCGTCTGGGCATCCAGGCCTTTGAACCGGTGCTGGTAGAAGGCCGCGCCATCAAACTGCATCCCCTGGTTTGTACCGCATACAACGCCGACTTCGACGGCGACCAAATGGCTATTCACGTGCCGCTGTCGGCCGAGGCCCAGGCTGAAGCCCGTTTCCTGATGCTGGCTGCCAACAACCTGTTGAAACCCTCGGACGGCCGTCCGGTGTGCGTTCCCACCCAGGATATGGTCTTGGGTTCCTACTATCTGACTCTCATAAAGCCCGGTGAGAAGGGCGAGGGCAAGGTGTTCCGCGACTTTAACGAAGCCCGTATGGCTTACGATACAGGCGTCGTCGGTCTGCATGCCGCTATCAAAGTCCGTCGCACAGTGGAAGTGGACGGCAAGCCGGTTACCGGTATGATCGATACCACCGTGGGCCGCATCATCTTTAACGGCCCCATTCCACAGGATTTGGGCTTTGTGGAGCGTAAGAAACCGGAGGATTATCTCCAGCTGGAGATTTCCTTCCTGGTCAAGAAGAAACAGCTGGGCCAGATCATCGATCACTGCATTAAGGTGCACGGCGTATCCCGAACTTCCGAAGTACTGGATAACATCAAGGCCCAAGGCTTTAAATACTCCACCCGCGGCGCACTGACCGTAGCCGTGGTGGATGCCACCATCCCTGAGGAGAAAAAGGAAATCCTGGCCGCTACCGAGGCTAAGATCGATAAAGTGACAAAGAAGTTCCGCCGGGGGCTTCTCTCCAATGAGGAGCGCTCCCGCCAAGTTACCGCCGCTTGGAACGACGCCACAGCCCAGGTTACCACAGCTCTGGAACAACATCTGGATACCGTCAATAACCCGATCGCCATGATGGCTGACTCCGGCGCCCGTGGTTCCATCAGCCAGATCCGTCAGCTGGCCGGTATGCGCGGCCTGATCGCCAATACCTCTGGTAAGGTTATCGAAGTCCCGATCCGCTCCAACTACCGTGAAGGCCTTAACGTTCAGGAGTACTTTATCGCCTCCCGCGGCGCCCGTAAAGGTTTGGCCGACACCGCTCTGCGTACCGCCGACTCGGGTTATCTGACCCGCCGTCTGGTAGATGTTTCGCAGGATGTCATCATCCGCGAGCAGGATTGCCACACACACAACGGCATCGAAGTATTCGATATCCGGGAAGGCAATCAGATCATCGAGCCGATGGCAGCCCGCCTGGTGGGCCGCTATC
>CALCVR010000031.1 GCA_937905915.1 uncultured Eubacteriaceae bacterium | reverse complement strand
ATATTGACCAGCTTGTTTTTCTCAAGCCGAATCAAAATGGTATAGACCGTTCCTTCTACAACATCCGTAAATCCCAGGTCATTTAGCTGCCGTGTAATCTCATAGCCATAGGTTGCTTCACGGCTGATGATTTCAAGGACACATCCCTCCAACACACCCTTCAGCATCTCTGTCAGATGTTCCAAAGTCATCACGCTACTTACTATTATGTAGCCCTTATATGCAGTATTACTTATTACTAGTATATAATACTACATAGTAGAAAGGCTGTCAAGCGGGAAAATAGTGTAAAATAGAATTTCAAGCTTTTACCTATTTTTGGTTTGACGCTTTTCTTAGAACATTATATACTAAAAGATACTGAAATTTTTTGAAACAAATTAGGAGAAATCTTCCTTACACAATGCAAGCAAAGGAGTTTTTGAAATGGGACTGATTAAAGCGGCAATTGGTTCATTAGGCGGCACATTAGCCGATCAGTGGAAGGAGTTTTTTTACTGTGATTCTATTGATCCGGACGTCTTAGTGGTAAAGGGACAAAAGCAGACAAGTAGGCGTTCTTCCAACACCAAAGCTAATGACAACATCATTTCCAACGGCTCTGGCATTGTCGTAGCCGACGGACAATGTATGATCATTGTAGAGCAGGGAAGGATTGTGGAGGTCTGTGCCGAACCCGGTGAGTTTACATATGACACCTCGACAGAACCGAGCATCTTTGTGGGAAGCCTCGGCAGCGGCATTGAAAAAACTTTCCAAACCATGGGCAAGCGCTTCGCCTACGGAGGCGACACCGGCAAAGACCAGCGCATCTATTATTTTAATACCAAGGAAATCATTGGTAATAAATTTGGGACTCCCAATCCCATCCCGTTCCGAGTAGTAGATCGCAACATCGGGATGGATATCGACGTCTCGGTCCGCTGCAACGGCATCTATTCTTATCGTATTATCGATCCTCTTCTGTTTTATGCCAATGTGTGCGGCAATGTGGAAAATCAGTACGAACGTCAGGAAATCGATAGTCAGCTCAAGACGGAATTTATCAGTGCACTTCAACCGGCTTTTTCCAAAATTTCTGAACTTGAGATTCGTCCTAACGCCATCCCCGGCCATGTGGAGGAATTGTCAGAAGCTATGAACGAATCCCTCACCGCCAAATGGAGCGAACTGCGCGGTCTTGCCGTGGTGTCCATCGCCATGAATTCCGTGACCTTGACCGAAGAGGATGCTGAGATCATTAAGCAAGCCCAACGTACCGCTATTATGCGTGACCCCACTATGGCGGCAGCGACCTTGACCGGCGCCCAGGCCGAAGCTATGAAGGCGGCCGCCTCCAACGAAAACGGCGCTATGATGGGATTTATGGGCATGGGGATGGCTTCCCAAGCCGGCGGAATGAACGCGCAAAATCTCTATCAGATGGGCGCGGCACAGAAGCAGGCAGCACAGCAGACAGCATCTGTCCAAACTACATGGAACTGTTCCTGTGGAACGCAAAACAGCGGCAAATTCTGCATGGAGTGCGGCAAACCCAAACCAGCCGATCCTAACGGATGGACTTGTTCCTGTGGCACTAGGAACAAAGGAAAATTTTGTTCGGAGTGCGGCAAACCCAAGCCGGCCGGCACACCTTTGTATCGCTGTGACAAATGCGGCTGGGAACCGGAAGACCCTAAGCACCCGCCCAAATTCTGCCCGGAGTGTGGCGATCCTTTTGACGAATCGGATATTCGCTAAATCTTTAAGATCTTAATCTGTAAAAAAATGAGGTTTTATTATGGCGACACTGTTGCAATACAAATGTCCATGCTGTGGAGGAGAGATTGAATTTGACAGCTCCTTACAGCGGATGAAGTGCCCCTATTGCGATACCACTTTTGACGTTAGTTCCCTTCGAGATCATGATGACGCCATCCACAATCAACAAACACAGGGCGATGAAAATTGGCAAACCTCTGCAAACCAATGGCAGGATGGAGAAACCGACGACATGCGGCTCTATATCTGCAATTCCTGCGGCGGTCAGATTGTGGGAACCCGGACCACCGCTGCCGGTAGCTGTCCATTTTGCGGTAGTCCGGTGATCATGACACAGCAGTTTGCCGGTGATCAAAAACCGGACTATGTTATTCCCTTTAAACTAAATAAAAACGACGCCAAAGAAGCGCTTAAAAAACATTTAAAGGGAAAACGTCTGCTCCCCAAAGTGTTTAAGAAGGAGCAACACATCGATGAAATCAAAGGCATTTATGTGCCGTTTTGGCTGTTTGACGCCGATGTAAACGCCCAAATTCGGTATAAGGCTACTCGAAGCCGTACCTGGAGCGATCGTTCTTACTATTACACGGAAACCAGTTTTTACTCGGTTGTGCGAGGAGGCAGCGCAGGATTTGAAAAGGTGCCAGTGGATGGTTCCCTCAAAATGGCCGACGATTTAATGGAATCCATCGAACCCTACAACTATGAGGAGGCTGTGGATTTCCAAACCGCTTATCTCTCCGGCTATCTAGCCGATCGGTATGATGTGACCGCCCAGCAAAGCATAGGCCGTGCCAACAACCGCATCAAAAAAAGCGTTGAAACGGCTTTTGCCTCCAGCATTCAGGGGTACAATAGCGTTATTCCGGAGGGCAGCGACATCCAATTTACTAATGGAAAAGTGAAATACGCTCTTTTGCCGGTTTGGATCCTCAATACCACCTGGAAGGGCAACCGTTATACCTTCGCCATGAATGGGCAGACCGGTAAATTCGTGGGCAATTTGCCTATGCGCAAGGGCTTGTACCGGCTTTGGTATATCCTATTAACCTGGATGTTTGGCGGATTGGCTATGGGAATTTTAATTAATATCTTCCATTTGTCATTGTGAGAGGGGACACGGCCATGAAAAAAAGAATTTTACTTCTGCTCGTTACCTTAACCCTGTGCTTTGTTTGGACAGTCCCTGCCTTTGCCGAAGATATACCGGAAGATACATCTGCCAGCGCCGTATCGGAGCAGACATCAGAAGAATCTTCCTCCACCATCCCACAACAGCGTCTCCTTCCACGTCTCACCGATCAAGCCGATTTACTTACCGATTCGGAAGAGGATGCCCTACTTATGGAACTCAATGAGATCAGCGAACGTCAACAATGCGACGTAGCTGTGGCTACCGTCAATTCTCTGGAAGGCAAAACCGCCACCGCTTATGCCGACGATTTCTATGATTACAACGGTTACGGCATGGGAGATGGAGATGATGGAATCCTTTTACTTATCAGCATGGAAAATAGAGAATGGGCCATTACTACCTATGGATTTGCCATCACAGCTTTTACCGATGAGGGACAACAATACATCGTAAAGAAATTCAAAAGCGATTTGGGTGCCGGCCGCTACAGCGAAGCCTTTGAGGAATTCGCCTCCCTGTGCGATAAATTCCTTACCCAGGCAAAAACAGGCGAGCCCTACGATTCCAGTAATCTTCCAAACGATACTGTTATCCTCATTTTGACTCCCATTGTCCTGCTCATTGGATTCCTATTCGCTTCATTGATTATGGTTCCTATGAAAAGGAAATTAAAGAACGTTCAAAGCCAACCATCCGCCTCCTCCTACATCAAGGAGAACAGCATCCAAATTACAGATTCTAGTGAACAGTTCCTTTACAATACCATAACCAAAACCCCACGAAGCAATGATAACAATGGCGGAGGCTATTCCGGCAGCAGTACACATGTAAGCTCTTCCGGACGCAGCCACGGCGGTTCCAGCGGAAGCTTCTAAAAGATAGCAAATGATTATGGGCATGGAAAATCTCCATGCCCATTTTTAGGCTTTATGTGAATAAATTTCACATTGAAATCCAATTAACCCTGTAGTATAATAGGTTGAAAGAAAGGGTGAATAGCTGTGTTGATTTCAACGAAAGGGCGTTATGCACTACGTGTCATGATCGACTTAGCAGAACACAATAGGGAAGAATATATTCCGCTCAAAGAGATCGCCCAGCGTCAAGATATCTCGGAAAAGTATCTGGAGAGCATTATTAAGATTTTGACTAAGGCCGAACTTCTTGTCGGACTTCGTGGAAAAGGAGGAGGGTATAAGCTGACCAAATCCCCGGAACAATATACTGTAGGAAGTATTTTGCGATTGACCGAAGGGAGCTTGGCTCCAGTAGCCTGTCTGGAAAGCCAGCCCAACAAGTGCCCCCGGGCGGCCCATTGCAAAGCCTTGCACGTATGGCAAAAGTTAGACACCATGATCAACGACTATTTTGATCATATCACTATCGCCGATATGGTAGATTGCCCTGAAGATGGAAATGAATTTGTCATTTAACGAAAAACCTATTGACATCATAGGGAATCCCAATTATAATATCTATAACAAAATTTTCA